>JABSPQ010000008.1 GCA_013214205.1 Flavobacteriales bacterium | reverse complement strand
GCATAGTTTCTTTCGAAGATTGTCCGCACAATTGGACGAAAGAAACTATGCTACATTTTATGAATACGATGAAGAAGGAGCCTTGATCCGAGTTAAAAAAGAGACATCCCGTGGTGTAATGACTACTAAAGAAAATAGAAAATCAACAAAAAAACAATAACAATCGGGTTGAAGATGATGAATATATCTACGAAAAACAGAAAACTAATAACAGCACAATTAATCGGTGTCGTCAGCTTGCTGATGTCTCAACTGGCGCTTGGGCAAAACTTCGAAGAGGATCTTAAATTACTTGGCAAAAATTATAAATCGGGTAATTATAACATCGAAGTTGATTATACTTTCTATGCAGGGCATTCAAGCAACATGCCACTTGAAAATCAAACCAACTTGATCAAAAAACACCAAGGTCTCTTTCATACAAAACAATTTGGATTGGAGCTGATTAGTAATAAAAACCACGTTTTAATTATAGATCACAATAATCAAGTAATCGCCATCGAAAAACAACGTAAAAATAAAAAGCCTGGTTTAGATAAGGAGGACAAAGAAGATATTTCAATTATCTACAAACAAATGCACGAGGCGTTAGGCATTGATATGGAAACTACAAAATCAAACCCTGATGACATTAAAACGACTTATTTAGGCTTGGTTGATGGACAAAAAAGATACAGGATGAGCTATAAGTATGGGGAATACGAACACATGGATCTTTACATCGACAGTAAGAATTATTTATTGAAAGAAGTGTGGCTATACTTTAGGGCTCCAATGGAAATTGAAAATGGGTATAGAGCTCAACCTAAAGTTAGGTTGGTATACGCCAAGCAAGATACCAATCCCGTTTATTTCGAACAGGATTATTCCATAGAAGCATATGTGAAAATTATGGCTAAAGGAAAGGTTGAGATTATTGATGAACGTTATCGATCATTTGATCTGATAAACCATCTACTAGAAATTAAAGAGCAATAAACAAGCTACACACGGAAAAATGATAAAAGAGATGATCGCAAATCAAAATATTGTAAAAAGACTACCATTGGTAGTTATGCTGTTGTTATTAATGTTCAATATAAATGCAGCTGAAACTGATGTGTTAATAGGCAGTCAAATCACTACCAGTACAACCACCACTATTACTGTGAAGGACAACCTTTTTCCTACGTCGGGTTATACTACTTGGTTAGATGACAACGACATTCGCTATCATCAACTAACCAATTTAGTTACGCTCTCAATAGATCATGATAATTCAACTGTTATTCCATCTTATGTGCTGGATGTAGAACTGTCTATCACGTATCAAGATGAATCTGGTGTGCAGCAGCCCGCTGTTACTAAAGTATTAACGATAGAGCACGGAAGTGTTTCTGGTCCATATACCGACAAAAATGCATATGCCTTTTCAGGAGGCCATCAAGTGGAAGTGACCATTACTAAAATTACCAAAGACGGTACTGAAATAGACGACGCTCCGGATAACGTTAAGTTAGAAAGTGCTATTAAAATTGATCGCCTATTAGTTTTTAATTTTACCGATATTCCATCAGCGCCAACATCGATATTATTATCACCGTCTAATGAAATTCAAGTAAGTTGGTCGTCAATACTTGGTGCCACCGAATACCATTTAGAATGGCTTTATGTGAACAATTACCATGTTTCTGGTAATGCTAGAGATGAAATGGACTTGTACTTTGATTTTAACCAAAATGCAACTAGAGTGGCAATCACTGGTACCAGTTATAATATTACCCACGTATTCGGAGCAGGCCATGTACTGTTTAGAGTGAGAGGTGCAACTTATAACGATACAAAACAACATTTACTCGCTGGAAAATGGTCATGCCATACGGATGATTGTGAAGGAAAAGTAAGTACGCATGGAAGTACTTATGACGTGATAACCGCGCACGAAGGTGATAGAATAAACTATATCTACAATGTTGATTATGCTGAAGATGGAAAGAAAACTGAATTAGTCTCTTATTTTGATGGTATTTTAAAGAAAGTGCAAACTGTTGGTAAGATTAATTCAGTTGAAAATCCTATTGTATTTGAAACATTTTACGACCATCAAGGCAGACCAGCTATTCAAACTTTACCAGTACCATCAGAAGGTTTTAATCTTGGGTTTTATCCAAACTTCAATCTAAACTTGATGGGCATGGCGTATGATAGAGATAACTTCGACCTTGATCCTGGCGACTGTTCAATTGCGGCAGAGGCTATGAGTACAAATAGTGGCTCTTCTAAATACTACTCGGTTAATAATTCAGACAAAGCAGGAGCTCAAGCATTTGTTCCAGATGCATCGGGATATCCGTTCTCACATATTGAATACGAACCAGATAATACAGGTAGGGTTAGAAAAAAAGGTAGTCCAGGCCCAAATCATCAGTTAAGTAGCACAGCTAGCAATAGTCATGAAATGAAGTATTTTTATGGCAAGCCAAGCCAAGAGAACTTAAATAAAATATTTGGGCAAGAGGTAGGTGTTGCTTCTCATTACAAAAAAGACCTAGTAATTGATGCGAATGGGCAAGGGAAAGTGGCTTACATGGACATGGAAGGAAGAATAATCGCAACATCTTTGGCAGGTAATACGCCTTTTGGTATGGCTGCAATTCCCTCTAACCTGCAAGGCACTCCTGATGACATGAAAATAAGTGTAATTGACAAGCAAGGTGTAGGTAATAACACCAGGTCATTAACCTCTACTTTTCACCATCTTGTAACAACAGCAGGAGAACATAATTTCAACTACAAATTAGAAGGTGCTACCTTTAATGATATGGATGCGTTGCCCGTTAATGTATGTTTGGAATGTATTTACGATATAGAAATTGATGTACAGGATGAGTGTGGTGATCGACCTGCTTTTACCAATTCACCAGGATTTGGTTCATTACCAATAAAAGTTACTCTAGGTACTTTAGATGATTTGTGTTTGACAACAGATGAAGACTTTTCGGTCAACTTTAAACTGGATTTTAATGTAGGGAAATATGTTATCTCCCGTAAACTGTCAATCAACAGAGAAGCTAGAGATCAACGAGTGGTTACCTATACCAGCTCCCTTAATACTACTCTCATCACCCTAGAGGAGATGATAGAGAATCAAGTGGCTTCCTTAGATTTTAGCGAATGTGAAGAATTGGATTGTAGAGAAACTTGTCTAATAGATTTAGGAGATGATGTTACACCCGAAGGTTTAGCCAGTTGCGTATTAGATTGCGAATTAACGGGTGGGTGTGATCAAATTGAAGGAATCATGATAGGGGATATGTATCCTGCATCTCAATATGGAGAATACATTGCTACCGATGATTTTGATGGACATAATATTGTTGGTGTAGACTACCATGCGGATGACGTTACTTCTATCTTTTACAATTATGCAAGTGGTAATGCGAGGTATCAAAGTGCAAGTATAACTTATAAAAATCTTGATGGTACGGAATCCTTATTTCCAAGTAAGGATGTAGATGGCGAGGATATATTAATCACTGCACAAGAGCTGTCTATTGGAGAGTTCATCGAGAACTTCGAAGGTACTTGGGCAGAAGAATTGGTGAAGTATCACCCAGAATGGTGTCACCTAGAGCATTGCAAGGCCAATACGCTAAGTAATAAATTCGATTTCTTAGTAAGATCTGTCGATACTTACCAAGAAGCCTTATCGCTTGGTTTGCTTTATCCATTAAACTTGACTCCAGATGCCACTGTTCCTAGTTTTGGTAATCCTAATGGCATTTGGCCAATTGATGGAGAGACACCATACAAAGACCCTTTCTTTAAAGCAGGATCACTTGGTGCGGGATACGAACAAGAAATGTTCGATTTCTTAACTGTTTACACTGTTAAAGATTTCGACACTGGAGATGAAACTTTTTTAGGAACTACATGGGGCATAGCTACCTTGGTTTCAGGCTTGTGTACTGGTTATACGCTAGAAACACAGTGTAATGATGCATTAGATGCTTATTCTTATAGCCCATTTATGACAACAGACCCTTGTACACGCGATAAAATGTGGGCAGCTTTTAGAGGGTTGTATCTATGGAAAAAGAACGAATTATTTGAGAAAGCGAGAGATGAATTCTTAACTGCGCAAGGCACTACTCTTTGTCCTAATTACAATATTGGAACAGGCTCAGGAAATTACAGTGAGAAAACCAAACGGTTCCCTACTGTAACTGAAGGGTTAGGTGATTTTAGCCACGTTCTAGAGGAGCAGCCAGATGTTGATGGAGCCGTTAGTGATATACAAGATAGCATATCAAAGTTTTGTGAAGAGTCGGCAGAAGGTAACGCTGATAGGTGGATGCAATTACTTACAGGCTGTGCTCCAGATCCTACTATTTGGCTAGACACTGAAGAAGCTATTGAGGCAGATATTATACCAGATCCTAACTACGCATTTATCAAAGAGGGTTTTGTAGCAATCTTCCTTGCAAATTGTAGCGATGCGCAACCATATGGTGCATCTACAATGGCACCAGGCACTTCTGTTAGTGTAGATGTAGATGGAGTAACAAAAACCTATACAAGTTTTCAGGATGTACTTGAAGAGATCTTGGATGTGGACGACGCTACCGAATTAAACTGTAATGCAGACCTAATTACGCACCCAGGTCCATTTGATCATGAACCAGATGTAGCTGGTGATTTCAAACGAGTAGACACTTGTGCTTGCGATAATATTTTGACTGTAGACGATGAATATTATAATTTGTCTCCATCAGAAATGCCAGCTGGAGTAACCAATATAGAACAATATTTTGCTTACGTGAACAATGGTGTTGGAGTTGACGGCTTTACATCCAAAGTTTGTGCATGTAATGACGCATTTGCTGCATCTGGTGAAGAATGGGCAATAGACAAAAAATGGTCGGAAGAGGCACAAACTGCATTAACACTTACTCCAGAATTTGTTCCTAATGCAATTGGTTGTATCAGATGTTTACAATGTGAAGAAGTTACCGATATTTTCGATCTCTTTATTGAGGAAGCTGAATTAGAATATGAATTATTGCTTGATGAAACAGGAGGAGAAGAAAAAGAGCAGCTAATGACCATAATCAGGAACAGATTGAATAACGAACTCAACCTAAATAAATCTTTTATCGAGTACGAGGAGTTTGTTACAGATTGTGACTTATTTGATGAAGGGACTTCAGTTTGTACGGAAGCGTCTGTGCAAGCTGTAAATCTTCAAACGCTAATCAGCTATTTAACACATCCGGCAGAGATTCCTACCACGAATAATGGTGACCCTAAATCATGTATCACCACATTACCTTATGAGCCAGGTTTACCTGACGAGTTACAGGAGTTTTTAGATGGAGACTGTAACAGCGCAACAGCTGCCTTTACTTTACAAACTGATGGTAGCTTTACATTGCATTTGGAGGGATGCCTTACAAGCTGTCAGGTAGATTTTGCAATTGTGGAAACTGGCTACGACATAGAAAAATTGGTTCCTAGAATTACAAACATACGACCAGACGATACGCAACAACCAGTTGACGAATACGCGTTTTTAGCAGATGGATACGTGATAAACGAATTTAACGAGAACATCGCCATTACATTACAAGGCACAACTACTTGTTTTCCGATTACATCATGCGCTGATGACAAGGACGATATTACACTTTGCAACGATCAACTGCCAGGTAATTATGATCAAGACGATTGTAAAAATACCATGATCGATTATGCTGTTTATGAAGCAGAAAATCAATATGATATATACATTGACAGTGTCAGGAATCAATTCGAATCGCTTTACAATAAGCAGTGTATTGCCGTTGTAGATAACGAGACGCATACCATGGAGTATACGGACAACGAACATCACTTTATGCTTTATTATTACGATCAAGCTGGTAACCGTGTTAGAACAATTCCGCCAGCAGGGTTCGAACCTGTGGATAGCGAATTATGGGATGACATTGATGCTGCAAGAGAAAATGGTACGAGAGTGGTTTATACCAAGCACCGAATGGCTACCAAATACAAGTATAACAGTTTAAATAAATTGATTACCCAATACTCTCCTGATGAAGATAGCTTCAACGACTTTAATGTAGATGGTACAGGAAGCGGACTAAAAACGGGAATGGATGTGGCAACTGTTACATTTTCAGATGCTAATAACGGAGTGCTTTTTGGTGACGATCCTCAACAGGCAGGAAGAAGTTTAATCTACACAACAACAGATGGTGGCGTAAATTGGCAGGCCATTAGCGATATTGGTGTTAAGAACATCAATGCAACATTTGCTGTTTCCTCTAGCGTATTTGCAGTTGGACAAGAAGGAACCGTAATTAGATCGGATGACAATGGAAGTACTTGGACCATTGTGAACACAGGATCTACTGCTAATTTTGTTGCTGTATATTTTTCATCCGACGTACAAAACGGATTAATTTTTACAGAAGGGGGAGCCATTATACGAACAGCTGATGGAGGTGCATCTTGGGATTTCCCTACTTCTAGTTTATCTAACCTTTCCACGCTTAAAAAAGTAGTATTCTCTACAGATAATTATGCATTAGCTGTAGGAACTAAGTCAGGAAAAGGAGCTATCTATGTTACACAAAACGCGCAAAGCTCACCGCCTACTTGGACACTTCAACAAGACTATAGTACGCTGGATTTACAGGATGTAATGTTTGCTAACACCATTACTTCAGTGAATAGTACAGATGCATTTGCCCTTGGACAAGATGGTACGTTAATTAAAACATCAAACGCTGGTAGCACTTGGAGAAAAGTGAATACCAACAGCAACGTTAACTTCAAGCAAGTCCACTTTACTTCTGGTTCAAAAGGCTTACTAGTAAGTACCTCAGGCGCATTGTATACTACATCAAACGGAGGAGGTTCGTTAAGCACTCTATCAGTTCCTTCTGGAGCTACAGTTAGAGAATTGTTTTTGAGCCACGATAATACAGGGTTTGGTTTAACAACCAATAACAGGGTTTTTGGAATTAAGAGCGACCTTACGCTAAAATCTGGGTCCACTGATATAGGAAGTATATCAAGTATACAAACGGTATATTTTGAAGACGACCAAATTGGGTATGCAGCAGGAGCTAATGGCGCATTTTTACAAACTGTTGATGGAGGTTTAACTTGGGCTACAACTTTTTCGGGTACCCTAGGCAATAGCATTTCAATTGGTAATAGCCTTTCTGGAAGCATTATTAAAATGCACATTGTAGATGGTGAGTATGTTACTAATGTGGTTTCCACAAACCCTACTACAGAAACAATAGTATCACATCCTCTAAACGCAAAAGGGTTTGCGATTAATACTTTAGGCGAAATGTTCAGCACTTCAACTAACCTAAATGTTTGGGCTCCCATTACCGTAGATTCGGACCCTCCAGATTTCTTCCCGATAGATTTCTATTTCACCAGCAACTTAGCAGGTTATTTACTATCTGATGACGGTCAATTGGCCAGTACAACTGATGGAGGTGTTTCATGGCAATTAGAAACTGCAATTACTACTGCAACTCTTACTTTTAAATCAATAGGATTTGAACCGAACGGTGCAGGGATTGCTGTTGGAACGAATGGCACGATATTCTCTAAATCGGCTTCGGGTACAAATTGGACTGATAACACGAACGATTTAACACCACTAGATTTAAATAGCATTAGTGTTAATGGAAGCAATGCCATTGCAGTGGGCGAGGGCGGAACAGTATTCTTGCAACAATCTACAGGTTCAACATGGGAAACAGTTGTTACGGGTATTTCGTCAGAATTAACAGCAAGTACAATGGAAAGTAGTTCTACAGTTGTAATTGCAGGAACAAGTGGATTAGTTAAAAGAACCTCAAGTATTACTAGCCCTAGTTGGACACCGATTTATGGTATCTCTGCAACAATTAGCGACATCACAAACGCTAGCGGAGATGGATTAGCGGTTACAGAAAATGGTGCGGTGTATTTATCAACAAGTCTTAGTAGTCACAGTGCTTTTTCTGCTAAATCATCTGGCAACGAAAACTTAAATGCCATAACCATAATTGGGTCAGTAGGCTATGCTGTAGGTGATAAAGGCGAATTATTAAGAAGTAGTAACTTAAGTTCATGGGATAGTCAGGGAGACGATATAAAACCTGCACGGGTTACAGCAACAACAACTGCTCCTGGCGGAACTATGTATTCTACTAGTGAAACAGGAATTGTAGGTAGAAGTTATGACAAAGGTGCTAGCTGGGTCTTTGATGCTAGTGGTGTTAGCAACTTAAATAGTATCTATTTTATAGATGCTGATAATGGTATTGCAGTAGGTGATCAATCTATAGCCAAAACCGATAATGGAGGAAATAGCTGGTCTGTGATAAGTGGAGCTGGTACTGATACCTATCAAGACGTATTCTTATTGAGCATAGACAGAGGGTTTATTGTTGGGCAAAATAATTCTGGCGAAGGTGTAATTAAGCAGGTTGACCTCGATGGATCATCAATTTCCGATGTAACACCTGCAACCCCTACTTTAGACCCATTAAACTCTGTTCACTTTGCAGGTATTGTTGGATACATTGCAGGAAACAATGGAGCATTGCTTAAAACAGAAAATGGAAACGAACCGGGAAGCGCAGTTTGGGGTGTATTAGAAGCAACCAATGATGACGATTGGGTAGCATATACAGATCCGTTAAATTCAACGAATACAGTTGACCTTAATGATATTCAATGCATTGATATTACAACAGTTTATGCTGTTGGTAACGGCGGTGTGATTATTAAATCTATTGATGGAGGAGTCTCTTGGACACGTAGAGAGAGTGGAACTTCACAAAACTTAGAAGAGCTTTCTTTCAAAGAAGAAGGAGAAGCGATTCTTAGTGGAGCCAATAAATCAGCTCGTCAGCTTGTAGATCATTCCGATCAATTCTCTAACAGATTTTTCTACGATATTCTTGGAAATATGGTAGCTTCTCAAAATAGCCAACAGTATCATGCAGATCCGCAGAAATTCAGCTATACCAAATACGACGAATTGAATAGAGTAGTTGAAGTAGGTGAATTATCTTCTAATACACAGCCTTATAAAAAACTCTTAAATTCGCCACAATTCCCAAATAACTGGAGCTCGGATAAGAGTCAGGTAGTTACTTCGTATTACGACTTACCTATTAATGAAACCATTAACACACTTTTCGATGGTGGCCAAAATGCAATTAGAAATAGAGTAGCTACTACTACTTATGAAGAAATTTCAGATGGGGATAGAGATACTTACGACCATGGAACTCACTTTAGCTATGATGTTCATGGGAATGTAATTACCCTTATCCAAGATAACCCTAGCTTAGAACACTTACACCAGCGTTATAAAAAGGTGACTTATGAATTTGATTTGATCTCAAACAACGTAACTCAGATCAAATACCAGGCGGGTGAATCAGATCAATTTTATCATAAATATATGTACGATGGCGACAATAGAATTATTGGTGTAATGACAAGTAGCGACGGCCATCTATGGGATAATGATGCCAGCTATCAATACAACAAACATGGTATGTTGGCTAGGATGGAAATAGGAGACTTAAAAGTACAGGGAATTGATTATGCCTATACTTTACAAGGTTGGATCAAAGGAGTTAATAGCAATACCCTTGTACCAAAAGATGATATGGGGGCAGACGGAAAATCAGGAGATTCAAATGAAAACGTAGCTAAAGACGCATTTGGGTATGGACTTACCTATTATTCAGGAGATTACCAAGCCATTAATCCTGCTGTCAAGTTTTTAGCTACGGTAGATTTAACGCCACTTGGAATTGCAACGGGAGATCTTTATAATGGAAACATTAGCAAAATGGTTACTGCCTTAAGCCCAATTGCAGGTGGAGACATGATAGCGATTCAGGGGATGGCTTATGGCTACGACCAGTTAAATAGAATTGTTTCGGCTAATGCTTTCCAAGATGTAACTGCTTCAGTCGACAATATCATAAGTGATAACAGTTTTCTTGACGCTTCATCAAATGGAGATTACAGTGTAGCATTATCTTATGACGGAAATGGAAATATAAATACATTGAATAGAAATGGCTATAGCGATCATAGCGAAGGGAAGCTGATGGACGACCTTACCTATCATTACGAATTAGATGTTAATGGGAATAGATTCAATAATAGATTGTCGCATGTAAACGATGAGGTAGATAAAGATAATTATGATGAAAGTGATGATTCTTATACAAGCGACATAGACAATCAAGGCACCTATGTTCAAAAGAATGAAGCTACACACAACTACAGGTACGACGAAAGAGGTAATTTAACTCAAGACCTCAAAGAAAATATCGAAGAGATCGAATGGACTGTACGAGGTCAAGTAAAAAGAATAACAAGAACATCAGGCTTGGGATTGACTACCATATTATTTAAATATGATGCTATGGGCAATCGAGTATCCAAAGCAGAGTTTTATAATGTAGCAACAGGAACAGTGGATATTGATTATACTCATTATGTAAGAGATGCAGGTGGAAACGTATTGGCTGTATACAAACAGCAGCAATCAGTTAATGCTACCGAAGGCTTTGATGACCGATTTAGCCTGCATGAACACCACATGTTTGGGGAAGACCGTTTAGGGCTTAAATCATCTGTACAATTGTTACACAGTGGTAACTACAAACAAACGGGTATCAATTCATTCGATGAGAGAATTTCTGGAGATGCTATTCAAAGCCTTCCAGAGACATATGACGGTTCAATGGTCTCGAGGGATCTTGGTGAAAAGAACTTTGAAATGACCAACCAATTAAATAATGTACTAGTTGTGGTAACGGATAAGAAATTAGTTAACACAACAGGCACTTCAACTTTCGTTGCCGATATAGTTAGTGTAAGTGATTATTATCCTTTTGGGATGACACAACCTGGTAGAACTCAAACAACGAATAGCTATCGTTACGGTTTCCAAGGGCAAGAGAAGGATGATGAGATTAAAGGCATTGGAAATAGCATAAACTATAAATACAGAATGCATGATCCAAGGATCGGAAGATTCTTCGCTGTCGATCCATTAGCGGCAGAGTATCCTTGGAACAGCCCCTATGCTTTTAGTGAAAATAGAGTAATTAGTGCGATTGAATTGGAAGGGTTAGAGACGCATGATGTAGCACAGGTAGAAAATGGTCAACAGCTTGCCGCTTCAAATACAGTCACTGGTCCAGCGCCAGCAAACCCAGATATAGGAGTAAAAGTAAATTATCAAATTTATAATTCTAGTACTAATAGCACAAAGTTTAGGAGCGAAGATATTTACAACACTACAGGTACACCTAATCAGGCGAATCTCCCGCCTGTAATAGAAGGACCTTATACTTATCAGTCTGCGGTTGCGGGGGGGCCACCACCAAATTTCACCCTTGCTAGTATGGCTGGTCTAACCGTAAATGCAACAGCACTTGTCGCTGGCCAGATTGCAGCTGGTCCTGCTGCTGCAATTCTAGCCCCTCCTCCAGCAGTAGTGGTAGCAGTTTTACCTCCTGTAGCACAGCCTACAAAATATGGTGGATCTGCGGCTGGAGGAACAATTACTGTAACTAGAACTCAAACAACGTTGCGAAATTTAGATGCTACAGCAGTTAATAATATTGTTACTATTAGCGCTACAGATATAACCACACCAGCGGTTGCTGCACTTGATGCAAGCCTTACGGCAGCAGGAATACCTCATGCCGTTAATTTGGTAGCACCCGGAGCTATGGGAGGTGGGCCATTTGCTTTTGATAATACAGATCCTGGAGGAGTTATTAATAATCAAATATGGGTACAATTAACTTTTTCAGTTGTGCAGACAGTTACTACACAAGTAAATACTGTCGCGAATGCTCCTGCCCCTACTTTCCCATGATAATGATGCTCATCAAACGAGAAAATAAGTTTAAACAAAAAAAAAATTGTATATTAGTATTTATGGGAAAAAGCCTTTTGATTATTATTTTACTTTTTAACTTAATTGAAATTGATGCTTGTAGAGCACAAATGTTTGTGCACGATGAAAGTTATCAACCCATCGAGATCCCTTTTATTATTGATTCCACCTTTATTAATAATGCCCTAAAAGAACCAACTTTATTAAATCCTGATGTTCTTGAGCTGCTTGTCGGTGAATCAGGAAATCCTATGTTAACTTTTGGCGACACTGGATTGGTGGACGTTTATGCAATAAATAAAATCATTACAGACTACGGAATTGGGTATTTAACTTTAGTTAAACATAAAAAAGGGAAGAGCATTACCTTACTGTTTACAATTAAAAGTGATGATAATCCTTGGTTTACTTATTTGGACCAATTATATGAACACACTGATTACAAGTATTGTTGGACTGACTTAAAGTCGATGGAGGATATAGACAACGAATGCATCACATCGCTTAAGAGACATACGTTTAAATACAAGTGGGGTAAAGAGCGGTTCGAGAGAAAATGGCTCGAAGAAGAGGAAGTGCATTAAAATCCATTAATCGTTTTTTTATATAAGACGATCAACAGTTTGTACGTTTTAATTAGATTGAAAATTAAACAGAAAAAATAATTTTAAGTGATGAAAAAAATATTATTAGTACTAAGTTTAGTGTTTGCCGCAGGGCAAGCGTATTGCGAGAATCCAATCCAGGTTATTATTACTATGGAAAACCCAAGTGAGGCAGGACAGAGTGATGGAACAATGACAGCAACTGCATTGAATAAATCTGATAATAACGATACACCGTCTATATTTTCGTATGAGTGGAATAACGGAGAGGCCTCGGAAACATTAGTTGGTCTCTCAGCCGGAACTTACACAGTTACCGTAACAGATCAAAAAGGTCAAACCCAAGAATTATCTGGGGAATTGATAGATCAATAAACGATCTGGTTTTTTATATCTTCAGAAACGTTTCTGATAATTGAATTTAATCATCCATTTTTTTTAAAGTTTCGTAAGTATTTCAATTACTTTCCCAAGTGAGGTTCATAAGTATTCAACGTACATTTGTATCCTAATCTGAATCAATGAAAAATACGCTAATTATTATCCTTTGTGCGGTTGCAATAACAATTGCCTCTGTTAGTCTATTCATGTCTGTTCAGTCTCAATCTTTGAAAATTGGTTACATCCGTTCGGCAGACCTACTCTATAACTACAAAGGAATGCAAGATGCAACAGTAGAATACGAAACAAAAGCCACATCGTGGAAACAACAAATTAAAATTGCCGAACTTGAATATCAAGCAACACTTGATCAATATAGGAATGCAGTGGAAAATATGTCGGCTGAAGATGTACAAACCAACGAGCAATACATGTTTGGTCTTAGAGAAAAGCACATCCAATTTGCAGATTCAATTCAACAACTAGCTAGGAGCACAGACGAAACAATTTCTAATGCCGTAGTAAAAGAAGTAAATGAAATGGTAATAGAATATGCTTCAAAAAACAACTACGACATGATTTACGGCACAAGTGCCGCAGGAAACGTTGTTTACGGAAGCGATGCCTTAGATCTTACAGACCTTTTAACAGAGGTTGTGAACAAAAATTACGAAGAGGAATAAAATGTTACTTTGCATCTAAAAGATGTATTGCCGCATTTTCTGTATCTAGGTCAAGTATTTCAATTAACCTCTCAATAGATGGGTTTTTATTGATAAAGAATTCAATTTCTTTCTGAACCTCAGTTTTGATTTTTAAATTGTCGACATTATTAGTATTCAATATTAAATCAGCTAGATCATATCCATCACCAGGATCTAAATCAATAGTTGAATTAGTTATTAGGTCAGAAATATAAATAAGAGTTTTAATATTATCTGAAATAACTACTGCCTTTTTCGTCCACTGTTCAACAGCATCGCTGTCAGGAAAAGCGATAATCTTTCTGCCTTTTAGTTGATCAAAGTTTGCTGTCTTAAACTGATATAAAGATCCTGTTGCAAGCCAAATATATTGAGGGCAAATTATGGAACATACAACAGCGTTCTGTTCTGATTCTACAATACATATTATCCGATTAGGATCGCTATCAATAAGAAGATGTTCGCCAAATAGAACTTGCTTTAAATTGAAGTTGGAATATTTAAGAAGCGAATGAACCCAGGTAATAAGAGGAAAAGGCTTTTTAATCCTTTTGCCAGTTTGTGAGTTATATTTAATGATTTTTCCGTATCAGTGCTGGGAATTACATCTAGTATAAGATCTTATTATTTCAGAGCTTTGCCTTTAAAGCAGAGAAAAATGAGAAATAGAAAAAGCTATTGTTCGACTGATATTTTAAATCATCTTCAAAACCAACGCAAATCGAA
>JABSPQ010000079.1 GCA_013214205.1 Flavobacteriales bacterium | reverse complement strand
CACTTCATCGAAAGGTTCGCTTTCGCTCAACTCTTTTATTCATACCTGACTGTTTAATACAGCCTTTTCTCCTGTCGCTTCATACATCTTTGTTACCGCAAACATATCACAGAAGTGGTTTGATTAGTTTTCCTAAAAACCCTAACCGGTAGACCTACTACCATCTTTATTCTAGTTACGATGTCTCACGACATCTCACAGCACACATCGGGTAGGGCATTTGCTTCCTTGTTTACTGGCCAAGATGTATAGCGGTATTCAGATTGTTCTAATTTGTCTATTCTTATTCTGAATTTCTCTGTTTTTAAAATCTCTACTGGTTTTTTAAAGTCTCTTAAGCTTTCGTGCAGCGACATCTTATCTTCAAGAATCAACCTTCCTTTAAGTTCTTTTCCTTTTTTGGTTTCGCGATTAATGGCGTACAGTTTCCCTTCAACTCCTTCAAAGTCTTCATCAATCCAAACAGTACCACCGTATAGCATCGTACCTCGCCAGCCCATTGTAGTCCAATTGCTGTCGGGATCAGGTGCTATTATTTCCTTAATTAATTTGTCGTCGAATATTTCATCGAATCGTTCTAAGAACTCTGCTTCGTTTTTAATATTTGGCACAGGGTATTCTCTTCCGAATGGGTAGCGTATTAAAGTTGCCAGTTTTTGTTTGTCGTTTCTTTTTAAGCAATCTATCAATTTGGGAATTGTGCCAATTAGTTCTTCTGCAGACTCCGTAGTTGAAGTTGGAATTCTTGGTGCTGATATTAGCTCCTGTTGTTCCTCAGTAATCTGAGTTTCTGGTTTTATTTAATTTGATGTGTTGCAGCTTAATACACTAATAAAAAGTACAAAATAGAAAGAATGTTTAACCATAATTATTGCTTGCTTCAACGAGTTGATTTAATTGCAATATTAAATCATTATTTAAAATAGATACAAAAGAGCACTTATTTATATACACAAGACTTTCTTATTAAGGGAGGCTTGTGTATCACGTTAATGTTGAAATAATTCGTGTTGCTAATCGTCTAAATTAATATGGGGATAAAGAAACAAGGTTTAAGAAGTTGAAGAAATGTTATATGCGAATTATGCCTATATTGACAATAATGAATAACTGTAAGCAAAAAGATTGATTGATGAGTGCTGAAAAATATTCTCCAAGTATAGACGGTGACGTTGTGCGATTGGCATATGTGGAGAATAACGAAATTAATTTAACGGATATTAAACATGCTGCCGATGCACTGTTTGAATTGGTTGATGAAAACGAACGTGTGTTCACCATTGTTGATATTAGGGCGAAAAATCTTACGATGACTCCCGAAGCAAAGTTATTTGCAGCAACAGATGCAACTATGATTCAGATTAGAATAGCAGAAGCAATTGTTTTTAATTCTATTATCATGAAGTTTGTTGCTAATAGTTATATGAGGTTTTACAAAGCTATTACTCCCACAAAGGCTTTTACAAACGAGAAAAAGGCTTTGGAATGGTTTGCTCAATTCGAGAATAGACATTCTGTTTATGATGTAGCTTAAGAGGAGTATTGAGTGTGAGAGTTGAGTATCGAGTGTGAGTTTTGAGGATTCTTATTGAAGAATATTTTACCCAAATCTTAACTTTTTATCAACGACTTCATCCTCTCAAATTTTCTTAATTGAAGGAACTGGCATGCCAAGCATATTCAATAAGCTTGAGTAAGTGTGAGAGTAGAGTTGTTCCTTTGTCGCTATCTACAACACTGAAGCATCGAAGATCGAAGAAAGCTACGAAGGAGATAATATACCAACGGCTCACAGATTTCTCTGTAAGCCGTAGATTAAATCTTAATTACCAGTTCTGTTTTTTTGACAGTCTTCTAATATTTAACCAACTTCATTACTTCTTCCGAATCGCCATGCTTAATGGATAAGAAATAGATTCCTGCAGGTGTATCAATTGTAAGATTAACCACTTGGCTATTACTTATAGATTTACTTAGAAGTAATTTCCCTGCAACATCTCTAATCGTAATGTTTGTGTTTGCGTAAGTATCGCCTAAATCAATTGTAAAATCTCCATTGGTAGGGTTGGGGTACAATTGAATTGTTTTACTCGAAAGCGTGTTTCCTACATCTGTTGTTGTTACCATATGACAACCAGAAGTATCTGCGCAACCATCTTGAGTAATTTCTACCGCATAGCTGCCGTTGGCCATTGAGTTAAAAAACTGATCGGTTTCATTTGATATTATAGCATATGAATCGTTGCAATTCAACCATTGGTAGCTATCGCCAGCAACATTTACGGTTAATACATTGCCGTTGTCTACAACTGAAGTATCAATTGCACTAGTAATTGAGTATTGAGAACAAAACGCACCTTCCGTACTACAATCTAATCTAAACGTATAGTTTCCCGTTCCATAATTGTTGGTTGCTAGGTCTAAGAAATAACTATTACCGTTTGTAACAGAACTGCCACTTTCGCCCAACAATGCAACACTATTTTTATACCATTGGTAATCGCAGCCAGTTGTGTCGGCAATTACTTCTAATCTAAATGAACCAGTGCAATCCAAATCCCACGAGCCGGCATCAATAGAAGTTTGTCCTTGTCCTTCCACCTCAATAGTAATTCCAAAGGAATCGCTCCCTGTACTTTCTGTTAGCAGTAAATTATCATACATCTGATAATGAGAACAAGGGGCGTTAAAAGAATATTCGGCTGGCAAATTGCTTAAACAAGGCGCTCCTAAATACATGTCTCTAATATCTGTGGCAGATGTAAAGCAGATAGAAAGGTTTGTCCACATGCCATCGTTAGAAGGTGTGTAGGTAACGGTACCAAGAATTACCCAATTGGCATCATTGTCTAAAGGGCAGTTAAGACCATCTAATCCGTCATCGGGGCCAATATCAAATTCGTTTCCATAAAGTGTTAAATCAAAACTAGGTTGATTTTGAGGCACGCTACCACAAAAAGTTAAGTACATACCATTCAACATTAAATCGGCTGTCCAAAAATCAAAACAATGTTCCACACCGGCTGGCATTACTGTATGCAGAGGAAAGGATAAAAACTCACTCCATTGGTGGTTTATCTCGCCTCCTTGAAAAGTAGCTCCCAATACAGTATTTAGTGCATGTTGCGTTTCTGCTGGCCCAACACCGGGGTAATAAGTCGGACAACTTGAAGAAAACATATCGCACGATCCTTTAAACGAGGAATTTACAGGCCATCCGGTTATACAATTTGGATCGGAGTATTCCCAGAGCCCATTACAACAGCCAAGATTTTCCATGTCCCAATTGGTTACCAAACCAAGATCTACCTCTGCAACTGGGCTGGCATAACAAGGACAATCATCGTCGTTTAAATCGATTAATTGGTCTCCGTCGTCGTCAATGCCATTGTCGCAAATCTCAACAGATTGAGCAATTAAACTTGCAAAACAAAAAATAAATGTAAATACTATTGTTAGTGGGCTGTATTTCATTGGTGTAGTTCGAAATGTAAATATGTATATTTATCAATATTACACTCTATAGCTTACCCATCCAAGGAATTATTGCAACATTTTTCAATTCATTTAAAAAAAAGGAATCTGTCACAATACATATATTTGCTCTATACAATTTGGAATGACTCAAGATCAAAATATTGTTGAGAAACAAGTCAATCACCTGTACAGACACGAGTACGGTAAACTGGTTTCTGTTTTAACTAAAACTTTTGGTGTTTCTAATATAGAACTGGCCGAGGATGTAGTGCAAGACGCCATGTTGGAAGCCATGGAGCAATGGGCTTACAAAGGTGTGCCAGACAATCCGGTTGGTTGGATTTATAAGGTGGCCAAAAACAAAGCGGTAAATATTGTTAACCGCGATAAGTACAAGCAGGAGCATTCTATTCAAATTGCCCAACATTTACTATCTAATGAGATCGTTGAGTCGGACTTGAACGACATTTTTACTGATAAAGAAATAGCCGACGATCAATTGCGGATGATGTTTACATGTTGTCATCCAGTGGTAAGTAGCGATTCTCAAATTGCTTTAACACTCAAAACTTTGTGCGGATTTAGTATCCCCGAAATTGCCAGTGCATTTTTAACTTCGGAAGAGAACATTAATAAGAGACTGGTTCGCGCTAGAAAAAACATCAAGGAAGCCAAGGTAGATTTTGAAGTACCAGTAGGTAAAGATTTAGAACCCAGATTAAATAGTGTGCTCGAAACCATCTATCTGCTTTTTAATGAAGGCTACAATGCCACTAGTGGAAGCGTTGCAGTGCGATACGATTTGTGCGAAGAAGCAATTAGGCTTACCGAATTGATTGCGTCTAATACAAACTTGGCCAAGTCGTCGAATGTTTTTGCGCTACTGGCGTTAATGTCGTTGAACGCATCTAGGTTTAAAGCCCGAATTGACGAATACGACAACATTGTTGATTTGGAGCATCAAGATAGAAGTAAATGGAATTTAGACTTGATGCAAAAAGGTTTGCAATATTTGTATTATACAACGGAACAAAATCAGGTTTCGGCGTATTATATTTTGGCAACTATATCGGCACATCATTGCACGGCAAAGGATTTTGCAAGCACCGATTGGGATAATATTTTGTCGTTGTATGATAATCTAATTCAAATTGTAGACACGCCAATTGTTCAGCTGAATAGGGCGGTGGTGGTTTCTAAAACTTCTAATGCTGCACAAGCTTTAAAGGACATCGACAAGATTAAGGATAAGAATACGCTGAATACTTATTTGCCTTATTATACTGTTAAGGCGGAACTGCACATCCAAAACAATGAATTGGGCAAAGCAACAGCATTGCTTAAAGCAGCCCTTAATTTGCCGATTAACGACAAGTTGAGGTCGGAAATTCTGAATAAATTAGAAAAAATTTAATTTCGTAAAGCCTTGTGGTTATTAGGGTTATTCTAATTCGTTAAAATAAATTGAATTTATTTTCACTTTTCATGTCCCTTTTATATTTCGTCGTTTGACTTACTTATATAAACAATAAAATACTAATCAACTAAAATTAAAAAACTATGCAAGAGTTCATGTTATTTGTTAAAACCAACGGAGATCATTTAGCAACTTTATCGCCAGAAGTACAACAGGCACACATCCAAAAAATTGGCAATTATATTGGTGGTCTTATGGAATCGGGTAAAATGAAGGGTGCTCAGCCTTTAGAGTTAACGGGTGCTGTGGTTGAAGGAAACGGTGGCGTTGTTAAAGATGGTCCGTTTAACGAAAGTAAGGAGGTGATTAACGGATATTTTCATATTGAAGCAGAGAACTTAGAAGAGGCGGTTCAGATAGCTAAGAACAATCCAATTTTTGAGCAAGCGGATGCTACTATAGAAGTGAGACCTATTAAGAAGATGGAAGGGATTAATTAAAGACGAAATTATGGAAACGAAAAATTTAGAATACAATGGCAATTGTGCTTTTGCTTTAAGCACTGGTAAAACAGGGGTAGAGGGCGAAGCGATTTATTTAACCAAGAACAACAAAACATACGATTTCTCTAACCCAGTTGCGAAGTTGCTTTTTAGAGTACTTCCCGGAAGAGCTGAAAAAGCGAATGCAATTTGGAACCAAAACAATTAGAATTTATGAAAGCATTGAAAAAAACAGGCATTGGATTAGGTGGCTTTATAGCACTTGTATTTGTGGTATCACTTTTTTTTCCAACGGAAATTGATGTGAGCAGATCGGTAGAAATTAATGCGCCAGCTCCAAACGTTTTCTCTAATGTGAATAGCATGGAGGGATGGAAAAAGTGAGGTGGATCATGGCATGAGGAAGGAATGGATTTCTTAGAAGTTATTCAGCGTATGGAAGGCGAAACTGCTGGGGTTGGCTCAAAGTTGATTTATGATCAAGGAAAGGGCGAAGGAAGTGTTGAGGTGATTGAAAGTGAATTGAATAGCCAGGGTGAAAACATTAATCACTTTTGCCGATGCTGGAACGGCTAATGGCACTTGGACTTTTGAAGAGAAGGGAAACCAAACTAAGGTTACTTGGGCAATTCATGTAGAACTTGGCTACAACCCGATGATGAGAATTATGGGCAACTTGCTTATGGCTGGTAAAGTTGGTCCGCTTTTCGAAAAGGGTTTGGTTAATTTGAAAGAAGTGTCGGAAGGGTAAGTTTTAGACTTATTACTTCCTCTAAATTATAAATTTGGTACCGCCTCCAAGTTACAAACTTGAAGGTGCGTATATGTTGGAACTTTATTGCTGCCTCCAAGTTGGAAACTTGAAGGAGCGCATTGGAATTAAACCTCGAGATTCTGTATCAACAGAATTCCGAGGTTTGTTTTTTTATAAGAATGTTTTACCGAAACAGAAACTAGATTTTATCTTGAAGTAAATCTTGTCTCCTAAAGGAGAGGTAGTCAAGCCAGGGAAGTACCCAAGTTCGGCTCCACCCGACAAACCGAAGTCGCGAATGTTTATTAATTCCCATCCAATTCTAGCACCTATTCTGCCTTTACCAACAGTTTCGTTTAAGCTAAAACGGTAATACGGACCTACAGTAAAATCACCTGTTTCTCTAACGTATACGTCGTCAATTGTGCCGGAAGCTAAGATTAGTAGATGACCATAAATTCTTGTCATCGACTTGTTACTTCTAACTCCATAACCAGTAATATTGGCCGTTACATTTGTTACCTCCGTTTTACTAACCCCTAATACTACATAATTGTAGCTGTACATTGTATTTAGGTTCCCTCCAACATTCACATCTTCAACTGTACTATTGTTCTCGTTTAAGGTAACATCAATAATTGGAATCGTTCCGTCTTCGCCCATGTTGTAGGACGTGAATCCTTTTTCGTAACCTACATCTGTAGATATGGCTATCATACTTCGGGCTTGTACATTTACGTAATAATGAGTTGTAACATTGCCAGCGCTTTCAGTTTTAACCGTAATGTGAACATCGCCTTTGGTTATTTTCTGAACTATTTGGTAAGAAGTTAAGAACCCCAAACTACTCGATCCATCTCCTTTATAAACGGATTCGCCCAAGGCGATATCGTATGACGTACCACCGCTTCTGCCAAACATTTGATTTACATAAT
>JABSPQ010000078.1 GCA_013214205.1 Flavobacteriales bacterium | reverse complement strand
TTAGTAAGAAGTTCGAGGTTTTATTTGGTGAAAACCATGCGGTGAGGTTCTTTTTTAGTAATTATTGGCAATTTGTGATTTGCTTCTTGGTATAGATTTAAACGACAAATCGTTTACTAACAGTTTGATGCGTTGATGAATAAGCCTTAGACTGAAGCAGTATTTATGACTAATTTTGATATATTTACATACATAAAAATCACACAATAATGAAAAGAATAGCCATACTACTTCTCGTACTTCCTGTCTTTGCATCTGCTCAAGTGGTAGATATTCCTGATGCTAATTTTAAGCAATATTTAGTTGAAAGAACTGACATTAATACAAACGGTGATGATGAGATCCAGGTTTCAGAAGCTATTTTAACGGATTCAATCGCATTTTGGGATTTGTTTATATCAGATTTAACAGGGATCGAAGCGTTTACGGCACTTACATATTTAAGGTGTGCTGAGAATAATTTATCTAGCCTTGATGTTTCTCAAAATACAGAACTTACATATTTAAATTGTGCTGGTAATGTTCTGAGTGATCTAAACCTGACTGGTGCAACAAAGCTTTCTACCTTGTTTTGCGCTTATAATTGGTTAGAAGACCTTGATGTTACTAAGAATACTGCGCTTACATATTTAAACTGTCCTAACAACAGGTTAACCACTCTTGATATTACTCAGAATATTGTGTTAAATTCTATTTATTGTGTTTCGAATGATTTAATCGCACTCAACACCTCGGAAAATACCTTGCTAACAGAATTGAAATGTGGTTCGAATTTAATATCTAGCCTGGATGTTTCTCAAAACATTGCCCTTACAACATTACAATGTGCTGGGAATTTAATTGCTAATCTTGATGTGTCTAAAAACGTGGCCCTAATTAATTTAATCTGTCAATCTAACTCATTAGAAAGCCTTGATATGAGGAATGGAAACAATATAAATACATATTTGTCAGCCACTAGTAACTCGGTTTTAACGTGTATTCACGTAGATGATGAAGATTGGGCAGATTCCAATTGGTCAAGTGCCAAAGATGCTGGGGCATCTTTCAGTAACGATTGCGGCCCAGTGGGAATTGAAAACAATCAATTTAGTCCAACATTAATAACTTCATTCAATAACTCAATTAACGTTACAGGAAACGGTACAATTACTGTCTATAACCTAACAGGTCAAAGGGTATACGAAGCCAAGATAAATGGCAATACTTCTGTTTCTCTTAATAAAGGAATGTATTTGGTTAAGGTGACATCTGTGAGTGGAACTACTTCTAAACAAGTTTATCTATATTAGGCTGGTATAATCGAGCAAGTTAATCCCGCAAATACAGATTTCCTTAGTTTTGAGCCATAGTAGGACAAATCTTTCAACTCTAATAATTGGGGTAGGAATTAAATGTTTCGAGTTCGATACCTAAATATAGAATCAACTTAACCATAAATCTAATTTCTTCATTACCTAGTGATGAGATTCTGTAATAATAAACTTTATAGGTTTGTAATATTAATAGCCACAACAAAACCTTGTATTTATACGTGCTTTATTTTATTTAGATTGACCTTTTTTGAGATAGTTACTTTCTGATAAAGAAAGTAAAAAGATAGATTTCCTGTAGGTCATCAAATGTCAACTTTAAGAATAGACGTACATTGGGATGGCTTTTTGAAGGCTCGAACCTTGGTGTTAAATCTCTTCCAAATCAGATAGTTAGTTCTTTTCGGAAAGAGGAAGTGTAGAATCAGTGAAGTTTTGTCTTTGCTAGAGTTGCTATGCAGGGTGGAATGATTACAAAAAGTCAGAATGTTCCACCTATGTTCTACCCAATTTTTTACAAGACCTGAAAAGCCCCGTCAAATCTATGTTTTGACGGGGCTTTGGTGACTCGGCTGAGGTTCGAACTGTTAGTGTTAATTCTTAGATTATTAGGTTGTTGTGCGGCTTTTGAATTACAGGTGAAGCATAGGTGAATCCCGTACGTACGGGATTGGGTGGACTTATCTAATGTGTTGGAAATTAATGATTTGTTTGAAAATACAAGATTGTATTTTATTTAGGATTCAAAAGGTTCGAGTTAGCTCAAGGAGCGCTGTCCCTGAATAGAGGTGCTGAATATTATTAGAAAGAATCAGCTAGTAAACTCCCGAAAATCAAACTTCAAAACCATGGCTTCTTTGGCTGCGTAAAAATTAAGAATCTAGATGTTCTTAGAATCAAAACAAGTTAATGCGACAGAACATATTTTTCGTTTTTATTCAAATACTACACTCACAATGTTATTAGGGTCACACTCTTTTTTGTTCTTCATAATAACAATCAGATAGAGGAATTAGGTCGAGAATCCCTTTTAAATTTGCAAATGATATCAAGTTTTTTAAAACCTAAATTTGCAGATTTGATATTGAGGTTAATTGTTGCTATAGAATCTAATTTAATGAGCATTACCAATGCATATAAAAGAATAAATTTGTCTACTGTTGGACAAATGAGAAGTTCTTTGTACGCATGATAAGAACAGGTCGGTTTAGCCGATATTTTCAATCAAACTTAGGAATGTCAATAAAAAGTGTAATCAATAGGAGATTAAAAATTGGAATATATGCTGTAGCGGTTATTGTGGTTCTTATGATTACCATTATTCTTTTTATAAGAAGTCCTTGGGGGCAGGCTATAATAGTAAGTAATGTAACAGCCTACGTCTCTAATAAAACCAATACAACTTTTGAAATAGAAAAGCTGTATATCACCTTCTCAGGAAATATTTTTGTAGAAAAATTATTCCTTGATGACCTCAAAGGAGATACGCTGCTGTACTCTGAAAGCCTAGAAGCATCTATCGCTTTTATTCCAATTATTTTTGATGGCAACATACAAATGGATTATCTCGAATGGGATGGATTACAAGCAAACATTACTAGAGATACCAATTCTCAATTTTTTAATTACAGCTTTCTTATCGATGCCTTTTCTACTCCTAATGATACGGTTTCGTCTTCGTCACCTCCACCTGAAATTAGTATAGGACAACTTCATTTTACCAATTTGGCGCTTTTATATAATGACCAACAGTTAGGTATCGAAAGTAAATTAGTTCTAAAAGAACTTCTTTTTGAAGCCGACGAAATTGATTTGGAGAAGTTGTTTTTAGATGTTAAAGAACTTAAAATTGAATCAGGTTATCTGAGCTATATACAACATCCTCCGCATCTAGAAATAGCCGACACCAATGAAAGCAATCTATTGCCTAATTTAAAGATAGCTGAATTTGCTATTAAGAAAGTACAGATTAATTATCAGTCGATTCCTGATAAAATCAACACACAATTTAGTATTGGTAAATTGATTTTGGATAAGACGGATATCAATCTTAATGAACAAATAATTCAATCCATAAGTATTGAATTAAGCAATTCTTCAGCTTCATTACTTATTCCCAATACTGAAAAAATAGATTCAATAGATACTACCAGTGCCGGAGTTTTTGAGTGGCCTGCGTGGGAAATAGGGCTCCAACAGATTTCTCTTTCAGACAATAGCTTTCAAATGCAAACTGACGACACGACTAATTACAACAACAACAACAACAACAACAGTTTTGATCCTGAAAATATAAATCTAACTGCAATTCATCTAGATGTCAATAACATTCAATATATCCCTGAAAATCTTACGGCTGTAGTAACAAAGTTGTCATTTGAAGATGGAAGTAAATTTAAACTTAACCAACTTGCTTTTGATCTTACAATTGTATCCGATCAAATTGACTTTACCAAACTCAATATTGCAACGCTGAACAATGAGATTAAAGGAGACATTCACTTAGGGTTTAAATCTTTTCAAGATCTAATTACGAATCCCCAAAATACAATAGTAGAAGCTAATTTCCCGAGCTTCTCATTGAACCCAAAGGATCTAATATGTTTTGTACCTGACCTTAGAGAGGATACCTTGCTAAACTCCATAGCTAAAAATAATCTAAAGGGAAATTTGAAATTACTAGGTGATCTAAATCACTTAAAATTCCCATCCTTAAAAATAACATGGGGCGATGCTACCAATATTAATGTTTCAGGAACGATAGACAATGCTATGTATAGCAAAAGTTTAGGTTTTAATTTAAACCAGTTTAGCATTCAATCTACCCAGAAAGATATTTTACATTTTGTTGCCCCGGATGAGATAGGAATTAATATTCCAGATCAACTTAAACTGAGAGGAAACGCTTCGGGTTCAATGAATAAATTGAAATTTAAAACAACGCTTAATATTCCTGAAGGTGAAATCGAAGTTAATGGAGAGTTTGCAAATAAAGAGAAGCTGGTTTTTGATGTAGCATTTGCTGTAAGGCGTCTAGAAATTGGGAAACTATTTGATAACGCAGAACTAGGTGTGGCAACTTTTAGTGTAATTGCTAGGGGAGAAGGTAAAAGTATAAACACCCTTAATGCCCAGCTAAGCTCCGAGATCAAAGAACTTCAATATAGCAATTATGATTACGCTGCCTTAGAGTTGGGCGGTAATGTAAAGGATGGTAAGGGAGCTATTGCAGCCTCTTTTAAAGACTACAATCTCAATGCAATTCTGAGTAGTCAGTTTACTTTAGATTCTTTACATCCTAAAGTAGATGTTAATCTTAATGTAATAGGTGCCGATTTACGCGCATTAAAACTAACAGGCAAACATCTAAAGACAGCTTTTAAAGCAGGTATTCATTATGAAACGAATATAAATCGAATAGATCTTCATGCTGATTTAAGTGATGGTGAACTAGTGTATAATGATAAATCCTATTCCTTAGGTAACATAATGATGCTTGTAAAAAGCGATACGAATTTAACAACTGCAGATATCACAAGTGATTTTTTAAACATGGATTTGGCAGCAAATACATCTTATACCAATCTATTTAATGTGTTAAAAGATCAGGCTACCTATTACTTTACTGATGAGAAAAACGATTTGATAAACGACTCAATTCAAATGACCTTGAATCTATCATTAGAAGAGGCACCTGTTATTACAGAGATACTTGCAGAAGGAGTTCAGTTTGATCCGATTCAAATCACCCTTAACCTTGATCAACTTAAAGATCAATTTAGAGCCACCGTAAATGTTCCAATTATTCGATACCAAGAATACAGCTTAGATAGTATCTTGTTTTTTGCAGAGGGCAATAAAGAAGATCTGCAGTATTCTTTCGGTTTTGCTGATCTAAGTTCGTCATCATTTAAGATCCCTCAAACAACGTTTTCTGGTAAAAGAAATGATAGTCTTATTTTTCTGGAATACACAGTAGTTGATAACTTAGAAAAGTTAATGGATGTGAAAACAGAAATTAAAACAACCAACGGCAGCACCATATATCATATTATCCCAGAAGGATTAATAATAAATAAAAATCCCTGGAATATTCTTGCCAGCAATAAGCTTCAGATTTCGAACAATTCGATTCTAGCCAAAGATTTTGAACTTAAAAGAAATGGACATCGAGTCAAGATAGAATCTACAATAGGCCAAAATAATGAAGAAAGGATAGAATTGGTTTTCGATAATTTCAGCTTAGCTACCATCACCAATTTTTTTAATACAGAAGAACCTATCGCTTCAGGTATTTTAAATGGAAACGTATTAATTGAGAACCCTACCGGTCAAATAGGCTTGCTATCCAATCTGAAAGTTGTTGATCTGCATGTGCTAGGGGTTTTGTTAGGTAAGCTGCAATTTGATGCAATTGCTCATAAAAATGAACCATATCAAATTAACGTTTCATTAGCAGGAAGCAATATTGATTTAGACATTAAAGGAGAATTGGACAACAACAATACAGAAGAAATGCTTGATTTTAATTTGGCGCTTAATCGATTAAATATTGAAATATTCGAAAAATTCACTGATTTATATGTTTCCAATGCAAGCGGTATACTATCCTCAAATGCTACCCTGAATGGATCTTTCGAAAACCCAGAATATAATGGCACAATAGACTTTAAAGAAACCTCCTTCACCATAAACGAATTGAACACCGCGTTTAAATTGAACAATGAATCGATTACATTCACAACAGAAGAAATTGCCTTTAACGATTTTGCTATAAGAGATTCCTTGGACAATTTATTCCATTTAGATGGCAAGGTGCTTACCCAAAATATCCTCAACCCTGGATTTAACCTTACACTAAAAGCAAAAGAGTTTCAAGTGTTAAACTCCACCGAAGAAGACAACGAACTTTATTATGGGCGAATCAATTTAAGCACTGCTTTGTCAATTACTGGAGATCTTAATGTTCCCGTTTTAAGAGGCGAGCTAAGTATTAACGAGAACTCCAATTTAACCTACGTGGTACCCGAAGAAGAACTTGATTTAATGGAACGAGACGGGGTGATTGTTTTTGTAAACAAGAAAAAAACCAAAACGATCCTAACAAGAAGTGATGAAAATGAGTCGAGTTCGGCTGTAATTATGGGTTACGATTTGAATACAACCCTTAAAGTAAATGAGCATGTTGATTTTAAAATAATTGTAGATAAGCACTCTGGGGATAACCTTGAAATTAGGGGGGAGGGAGATTTTACATTAGGGCTGGATCCCAACGGGGTAGTATCACTCTCGGGCAGATATAAGGTAAGCGATGGCTATTACGAAGCTAGTCTGTACAACTTGGTGAAAAGAAGGTTTGATATTGCCAATGGAAGTAGTATCGTATGGAGAGGGAATCCTATGGATGCGGAGATGGACATTCGTGCGATATATAAACTCACAACATCAGCCGCTAATTTGATGGCAGCCAAAACATCTGGTCAACCCGTTGGAATAGCAGGGGTATACAATCGGAAATTACCCTTCTGGGTTTATCTCAATCTCGACGGAGAACTGTTGAAACCCGAAGTTTCTTTTGAATTGGATATGCCTAAAGAAAGGCAGGGCGACATGGGCGGACAAGTGTATGCTATGGTTCAGCAGATCAATACAGAAGAAGATGAATTAAACAAACAAGTGTTCTCCCTTTTGGTATTAAATCAATTTTTCCCAACAACATCTAGCGATGGAGCCAGGGGAGGATCTTCGTCATTTGCCCGAGGAAATGTAAACAAAGTACTCGAAGGACAACTCAATAATTTTTCTGGAAAATACCTTGAGAAAACAGGTATGGAACTTGATTTTGGATTGGATAGCTATAAAGATTATCAAGGAAATGGTATCCATAATAAAACTCAACTTGATTTAAATGCAAAGAAAAAACTATTCGATGATAGGCTAATAGCCCAAATTGGTAGTGGAGTTACAATCGATGAAAACGCAGGCTCCGATCAGCAAAACTCTTTAGTAATAGAAAACATTAGCTTAGAATATTTGATCACGGAGAATGGCAAATGGAGGATAAAAGGATTTAGGAAAAATGAGTTTGAAAGCGTAATTGATGGGAAATTGATTGTCACAGGATTTTCCCTCATCTTCCAAAAAGAATTCAACCAATTTAGCGAGTTAATTGAAGAATTAAGAAAGGACAAAGAAAAAATAGCCAAGCAAGATAAATAGGATGAAAAAAAGGCATTTAAATATTATCCTTTACTTGGTCATTCTCATGATCTGTACTACGTCGTGTAGTATAAGACGTTTTATGCCTGAAGACCAGGTATTGTTTGAAAAATACAAAATCCAGATTTCGTCCAAAAACGCTATAAACGACATAAATGAAATAAGCGATGAAGTAAGTGGCTTAATTCGTCCAAAGCCCAATACCACAGTTTTAGGCCATCGCTTCGGACTATGGGCAAAGTATAAATCTAAAGAAGAGAAGCCGAACTTTTTTATCAAATACCTTGATAAAAAAATAGGGGAGGAACCAGTTTTTTTATCAGACATATCCATAAATAAAACCGAAAATCGAATTCAAAATAGACTTGAGAATAGAGGATATTACAACAGTATTGTTCAAATAGAAAAGAATAAATCTAACGGAAAGATTACTTGTAATATTTTACTCACAAAGCCTTATACAATTAAATCTTATCAGGTAGTGTCAGACTCTTTAGCTATCTATCGAGAAATTGCAGCCTCACTTTCTAAGTCTAAACTTAAAGTGGGGGAGCAATTCAACTTGGCTCAAATTAAAACAGAAAAGGAACGCATTAATGCCGATTTAAAGGCAAAGGGCTATTATAATTTTAATGGCGACTACTTAATCTTTGAAGTTGATACCAATCAGAATGAGAAGAATCAATTCAATCTTTTTATTCGTCTGAAAAAAAATGTTCCCAGGAAAGCAATCATACCTTATCAGCTCAATAAAATTCTTATTTATCCAAACCACTCTATAAGTTCTGTATATCAAAATGTAGATACAACCGTTATTAATGGTGTTAACTTCCTTCAAGATACGCTCTATTTTTTACCCTCTAAACTTGAACCGTTTTTACTATTTAGTACCAATGATTATTTCAATCCAGGTCTTTCCCGAGGTACAGCAAACCGCCTATCTGCTATCGGTTCTTATAAATTAGTAAATATTCAATTTGAAGAACTCGTAATTGGCCAGAATGATAAGGTTGGAAAACTGAACACCATGGTTTATTTAACTCCGTTGAATAAAAGGGCCTTAAGGTTTGAACTTAAAGGGGAAACTAAATCTAACGGTTTTACTGGCCCTGCTTTAACAATGACTCATACCAATAGGAATTTATTTAAGGGAGGAGAGATCCTTAATTTATCTGCGGAGGTTGGTTTTGAAAAACAATTTTTATCTGAAGACATTTCTGGACTGAATAGTACACAACTCGGTTTTAAAGCAGATCTGTTATTTCCTAGGCTCATTTCTCCTGTTCAGCCCAAGAATAATTTTAGTTACGCTATTCCCAAGACTAAAGTAAGTACCGGAATAGAATTTTTAAACAGAAGTAAATTGTATCAACTCACCTCCTTTAATGCAAGTTTTGGATACTTCTGGAGATCAAATAAGCAAATCTATCAGGAAATAAATCCTATATCAATAAACTATGTTCAACTGAGTAATGCCTCTACAGAATTCAACACAATTTTAAACAATAACTCATTCCTGAAAAATAGTTTCGAGCAAGAATTAATTGCAGGGATCAACTATAACTACACCTATTCTGAACTGAATAATCCCCAAAAAAAGAGTCCATTGTTTTTCTCCACTAGCGTGGATGTAGTAGGTAACGGTTTAAGTCTCGTTAACACAGGATCTAATAGCAAGGGTAATCAAACCGTACTAGGAATTGAATATGCCCAATACGTTAAAATTGACATGGACCTCAGATACTTTCTAAGGGTTGGTAAGGAACAAGTTTTGGCTAATCGTCTATTCATTGGGTGTGGTATACCCTATGGAAACTCAACTACTCTTCCGTTTTCAAGGCAGTATTATTCAGGTGGACCGTATAGTATTCGAGCCTTCCGATCCAGATCATTAGGTCCAGGTACTTTTTTACCATCCAACGATAACAGCGCATTTTTCGCCCAATCAGGAGATATTCAATTTGAAGCGAATTTAGAATATAGGTTTCCAATTGTTTCTTTTGTGAAAGGAGCTGTGTTCGTTGACGGAGGAAATGTTTGGTTAAAGAAAGAGAATGGTGCCGTACCTGGCGGACAATTTACCCCCAGTTTTATCAACGAACTAGCAATTGGTGCGGGCACAGGTATTCGTTTCGATATTCAAGGTTTCGTTATTCGAATTGATTTAGCAACCCCGATTCAAAAGCCATACTTACCAAAGGGAGATCGTTTGGGAGTACAGCTCAATGAAACCATCTTGAATTTTGCATTAGGGTATCCTTTTTAAAGTGTGCCCAGCTCTTACTAATTAACTCATGTTACGCATCGTTAAGCCTAGCGGTACCCGCTTTCAAAAAATCTTCGATATGCATTTCATTAATATCTTCGAACGAACGCACCTTACTTTCTTCGAGATGTTTGAACAGGTAATAAATCTGTCGTTCGTAAAACTCTTTATCTAATTGCAGTACTCTTCTGTAGTGAGCATATGCTTTTCTAAACTCTTGTGATTTTAATGGTATCCTAGGGGTTTTCATTGTTGCAGTTTTCTGTGCACGCCCCAATGCAGTGATTAAAAAGTATATAAAAAAGCGGGGGCTAAACTTCATTATTCAGAAGGCCTGCAACAGCCTATCACCTAAATCCACTTAGTCCCCCACAGCGAGAAACATAAGCGATCATTCTAGGTGGTAAAAAGTTGCAGTTTTCTGAATAGAATGTCGTTACGCTAATGTCGTATATGTCTTTATTTTACTTTCCTTATAGGTTTAGTTTTAAAGTTGGTGCAATGTAGTTAATTTGCCAATTGCTTCAATGGCAAGGAATATCAAATGTGATTTTTTACAGCAATTTACCTGCTAAGAATAGAGGGCTTTTCGTGCAAGTTTATTTGGGTGGTGGTCTTTTGAAATCCTGTATTATTTAGAGTTCTTTCTTTTTTTAAATGAATCATAGAATCCATCAATAAAGGATGAAGATGTATCAATAATAATGCCTTCATTATCTTCTATACGCTGTAATTCAAACTCCTGAGCACCTATAACTTCTATATCCATTTTGCTTGGGTTCACCGATTTAACACAAATCCAGAATTCTCTTTTCCCACCATTCCTATTAAAGAAACTAATCGTATCCCCAAGAATATCCACACTATATATTGCGACTTGATAAGAAGTTTCATCTATCATTAGCCCCGACTTATTTTCTGAAATCCAAAGTTCTGCATATTCGTTTTGCTGATTCATATAGTGCCATCCACCATATACATCTGAAATGTCAGAAGAACAACCAGACTGTAGTAATCCCACTAATATTAGGCACCATGTTATAATACTCTTTTTCATGCCGACAATTTACCGATTAATCCCACTAAATCTAAATCCATATTTCTTTGAGAAATCGGTCATATTCTGCTTTCCTTTAAATTTCAACCAAAGACCAGTTGTGGGATATGAAGACCCCGACATCGAATTGTAATAATTAAAATAATAACCTGAATGCGGTACAAACCAATTATTCCTTGAAGTTGGTGTTGTCTCAACTGAATGAGGTGTCGTTTGATTTAACATCATTTGAACGTATACATCCTCACCATTTATCATAGTTGTATATCCCTTAAACAAACCAGCACCACCAAAACCAACTGTCTTCGAACCGCCATAAAAGCCACTAATATTTGAAAAGTAATCATCAAACATAAAACCTTCAGAAGCCTTAGCATGTTCAAAAGCAAATAACGTTTGGTTTATTACATCTTTACCATCTACCCCCTTAAAATCAACCTTTAAAACTTTATCAAGCGTAATTGATATTGGATCAAATTCTTCACCAAGAAGACCGGATTTCCCTGCAGAAGGATAAAACTCTACTCCATCTTCTGTTTTCTGAATAAGATAATCTGTTAAGCCTTGATCTTCAAAAATAGCTGTTGCATCTTCTTCGGTAATATCATATTGACTTACGAAAGACTTAAAATTATCATCTTCTTCTGCGGTATAAGTAACATCACCATTTTCACCAGTCTTAGGAATCCAATCGCCATTTGGATCATTATACATAATAGGATTGTTATCCATCGAATTATATGGACTTTGATGTGGTTGGGTAACGGGATCAAGGCTCATCCACCTTCCTAATCTAGGATCAAGACTTCTGAAATAAGTTGTGTAGCTGTTTCCATTTCCTTTAATTTCGTTGTCCTTCTCACTTCCCTGATAACCATATCTATAATCACCAGAAAACTCTCTACCCGGTTGTACCATGCCGAAAACATAACACCTTACATTAGTATTATAAGTGTTTCGTACTACTTGTAAAGAAGTTTCAGAATTGGATTCCTGTACTGAATCAAAATAATATGCTAGTTTTTTACAGCCCATTTAATGTTATTGAAATACTGTTTTTTGTGCTTATTACTCATACACTATATTAAATGTATGACCTCCCATGTTTAGTAGTCAGGTACTTTTGATTAGGATGTAGGCAAACGGGAACACAAACTACGATGACTTTTTCTTGTAACTATCTATATGCGCATTTATCTTTCGCATATGTTCCCTTTTAAACTGCTTAATGAGATTATCCACCTCTTCATCAGTAGGTAATTCATTATAATAATGATGAACGGAATCCATACCATGACCGCCAAGATGATATTCAGATAAATTAAAGGAATAAACAAATTCAAATCTCTCGTTAAACTCTCCAAATCCACTTTGACGAAATCCTTTGAAAGTATAATCTATTTTAAATGTTGCTGTTTCATCACTTATATGTTCCTCCATCTTATCAAGCTGCTCATCTATATTCATGTCAGCCATTAATTTAATCCCATAGTTTGCAACTAATACATGACATTCTTTGCTAAAATAAAATTCATCAAATTTGGAACATGCTTTAATATACTTTGAGGCAACCCTTCTAAATGAATTGGCATAAATATTTTTTATATCACCTTCATTCCTTCTGTTGTCAATCCGTTTAGAGATCGTTTGCAACTTTTGATTTAACAGACTAATTTCTTTATCTACATCATCTGACTCTTCAACGCTTTCACCTTTCGCCCCTCGAATCATAATATCTAAAGAATGAAGTAAGTTCTTGGCTATATAATTAATAAAGGGTTCAATCGTACCTGTATCGGCCTCTCTTAAAACTGCAAAATAGTTCTCTTTATCTTCGGTGTGAATTATGGTAGGTGGATAACCAAATTTCATTAAAATAAAATTCATCATCAGCCTAGCCAGTCTACCGTTACCATCATCAAAAGGATGAATGCTGATAAATTTATAATGAAACTCCGCTGCTAATATTATTGGCTCAATCGACTTTTCCTCCTTCTTTTCAGAATACCAATCTAATAATTCTTGCATTTTTGCAGGGGTTTCCTCTGGTGTGGCAAACCTAAATATTTCTCCCGTTGCCGTTTTAACATGGTTTGGGGTCTCTTTATACTTGCCAACTTGAATTAGTTTTTTTGTAGGCTTGCCATCGGGAGTTATTGCATCAACCTCATAAGGTTTCTTTAACAATATTGTATGCATTTCTCTAATAAAATGCTCTGTCAATGGCCTTTCTTCTTTAATAACATCATAGACACTATCAATAGCCTCATTATGTCCTGATATTTCGAAATGATCTTTTAACGGCTTCCCTTGCGCTGTCGTTCCAAATAAAATAAGAGCTTTAGTTTCTCCATAAGTAAGCGAGTTACCTTCGATGTGATTAGAATGGTAATTCCAATCAAGCCGAAATTTCTGCATAATACGCTGTTCATCATCAGGACTAAGAGGTCTCAGTTCATCTAATTGCTTCTTAAAAGAAATTGCTTTATTAATAATCTCCATTACGCTTGTTGTTATCTCAAATATACTATTTATGATCATTGTTTTGAACTTGTTGAGACACTAACTTTTATTAATTACCACTTGCTTCCAACGGGTGCACCTTCTGTAACTCATCTCTTAACTCACCATACTTACTAAGCTCGTAGCGTTCAGTAGAACTAACGTTTCTATGCCCTGCTTTTACCATCGCTTCAAGTACACCACTCTCCTTTTCCCATTGAGTAATTACACTCTGCCTTATCTGCAATAAGCTTATGAATTGCGGAAACTGTTTCTTTGCCTCCCGTATCATTCTATATAGAGTACCATTTAAGTTATTGCTGATACCAAGTGAAACAAATAACCTATCTGTATCTCTGTGTTTTGGTTTTAACTTAATCAGCTCTGCCCTTATTTCATTGATATAACTGTGAAGGTGCATAATTTGCCTGCTATTAATTTCTAGTTTTCTTGCATTGGTGGTTCTTTGGGCAGCTACATACAACTGTGAATTATTAAGATCAATGTCCGATAAAGTTAACCGCTCTAGCTCCGACCTAGTAAGCCCTTGAAAAATTACCATTCCGAAAATGCATCTATCACGCTTCAATACTATAGTACGATCCTGTAGATTGTTATATATATCTGATAATGTTTCTGGCTCTAGGATGTTGGTAGGAACTGTATGTTCCTTTGCCTTTTTGTAGTGGTTATAGGCTGAGTTGGTAGAGTATTGCATAAAGTAGTTATACCTTTTAATAGCTGTTCTTTTAGCAAGTACCGTGCTATCCATATTACCAAGTTCGGTTCTACAATACTCTTCGAAGTTGGTGTATTCGCTTCTTATTACCTTGTCAGGTTGCAGCCCCTGTTGATCTACCCATACAAGATACTTTGCTACCATCGCGCAATACTTACTAGCTACTTTATAATACATCCCATTATCAATAAGGTATTTCTCAAACTTTTTCATGCGGTTAAATTGTTTAGTTGAATATAGATTTGTGTGCTATCTAGGCTCTGGTGGCCTAGAAACAATGCAACGCTCTTTAAAGAAAAGCCTTGATTATATAAGTGTGTTCCTATTGAGTGCCGGAATGTATGTACACCTATTGCCTTTGCTCTCAATGTTTCATTTTGGCACATGGCCTGTGTTCGCTGTATTCGCTTTATTACAGATTCTTTCGAAAGGCGTCCACCTCTAAGACTTATTAATAGTGCTGTTTCATTTGCGGAACCATCAACCATTAATTCTCTAGCACCATGAATGTATTGTTCAACTACTTCCAAGGTTCTAGTTGTCATTGGAACCAACCGTTCTCTACTATTCTTAGTTTTCCGCACATGTACCTGCCCATTGAGTAAATTAATATCGGCAACATCTAACCTAACAAGTTCAGAGCGTCTAAGGCCACAGCCGTACAGATGAATCAAAAGGCATTTATCTCTCTTTCCAAAAATATCTTCCTCGGTTGCTTCTATTATCTCAACCGCTTCTTCCTTAGTTAGAATAACTGGTAGTTTACTTGTTCCTTTCTTTGCTCGCAACTGTATTGGTTTTATTGATAACCTTTCTGAATGGATATAATTAACAAAGGCCTTGATACAATTAATAAACGTATTGATATAGGCAGTACTTAAACCTCCACCCTTCTTTTCATTGGGTCTATTCTCCAAATACTTTAAAAACCAATCTGTATTCGCCTGGTTAATTCCTGCGATACTAACTACCCCGTTTCCTTCCATGAAGTGTAAGTATTCCAATATTCGCTTTGGGTACTGATACTGTGCAACCTCATTTCGTCCATCCTTCTTTACCTCTAGTGTAAACCCCTTTAGAAGTCTTTTGAACTGGTCGCTTTGTAATGTGTATTTCATAGCCTTAATTATCCTGTCTCTTTTTTTAGTGGGACACTAAACATTATTCTGCATCCCCTGCCTATAGCCTATTACCGATCAATATTCATGGTGGGATTAATACGGGTCACTTGGTGGGACACTTAATTTCTTTTATCCTTAACTCCAATGGATCAAGGCCAGATTGAATTTCTTCGTACTCTTCCCAATCCAATATTTGAAACTGGTCACCATTCTTTCTTGATCTACTCACTTTCTCTATAAACCCTAAGTTCTCTAGCACCTGCAACCTTCTATGAACAGCAGACTTTGAAACACCCAATACCTTCAGTAGCGGTTGAGCCTTAAAGGTTGCATCCTTAAAACCCTTTGAGTTTTGCTTAACCACATAGCCCTTTATCATTTCAAAAATTAATCTATTGTCATGGGTAAGCGTATCGGACTTGCGTATCATCACATCCTTTAGTAGCTCGATGGCAATTTCAATGTGTTCTGGTGTAGTCTCTATGTATTCAACGCCTTGTTCATTTACTTTCCTTTCAACTTGGTGTTGGTGTAGCAGAGTAACAGCTTGAATAAATACAATTAGCTGCCGATTTGTTCTAAGTGGCTGCAACACATTTTTGGGAAGTTCTAATTCTCGTTGATAAGGATTAATAACCTTAATTGGCTCAATCATAGCCTGTATAGCTTGAAGCAACCTGATTGCGCTTTGTTCATTAGCCTCATCAATAAGCCCTGCTGCTTCTTTGTTCTGGTATTTTAAATAAGCATCTCTACTCTTAGCGTCGCCACAATTCATAAAGAAACAATGATCATTAAACCTTTTGTATAGCTTATCATCCTGCGTAAACCCTAGAATCATAATCGGACCTTTTACAATCTTGTTTTGATTTGCCATTCTACCAGAAATAGGATCTTTCACCGTTACTATCTTTCGTAGGTGCTGTGATTCCATAAAGTCACCAAGAGATTTTAAAGCCTTGAATTCTCTATCCAAATAATTCAGATGAATTACTTTTCCTTTCCAAGTCTCTTCGTGCTGTCCGTAATAAAATGCTTGCTCACTTATAGAACTGGCTGACTCTTTTTGATGATCGGGTAAGGTTACCGCTAGCTTATCAATTAAGTTTCGTGATAACATGGAGTCACCAGTAAGTAAGGCATGGACGGGAAAATTAAAATGTCTGGTTTGTAACATATAGAAAAGCCGTAGCGCATTTGTAGTATCGCCAACAACACCTGATTCTATTAATAAGCCTTCAATACACTCTGTTAGGTTATCAGATTCAAGAATATTAAGTGCTTCTTTCTTCTCCTTACCTGTTAACCTTCTTTCAACAGGTGCTGAGTTATTGCCACCGCTCTTTTCTGTTTTGTACTTCTCTACCTTATGTATTAGCTCTGCAATAGCTGCTTTAATTTCCTTTTCTGGTCTCTCTAGTTCAATAGATGCAGCTTTGCAATAGTTGTTTACTTGTGTATTTACAATCAAGTCTAAATTTGATCGGTACGCTTGATAGGTTTCAACAGGTGTATTAACTCTAACTTTTAAAGTAACATACATCCTGTCGTACTGTTTCCAATCTATCCCACCCACTAGAGAGAATTCGAGCTTGCCCGTTACAAGCTTTATCATATCAGGGTTGGAAAGGTCTAGGCCGTAACTGTTGGCTAGAGCTTCCTCAACCTTAATAGTTGTTTTAGGATCAAACTTTATATGTGGGAACCCCTCCATTAGATACTTAAATAGATGTTTTGTATTTCTTGCTCTCTTATGCCTAAGTAAATCTTTGTTGTTTGAATGCTTGAGTGGTTAAACAGTTGGCCTAATAGCAAAAGTGCTTTTTCGGAACAATCGTTTTGCTCCCATATTCTTCTACCTAGTGTTTTGCGCATGAAGTGACTTGAAAACCTTCCTTTCAATCCGTACTTGTGCATTATCACTTTCAAGCGTCGGTTCACATATTGTACATTGATTGTTTTAGTACCGTATCTGTTTAAAAAGATTGGTTGTTCTAAGTTCTCACCAGAATACAGGCGTATTAATATTTCCTGTAGTTCTGGGTGTAGGGTAATCGTTCTTGACTTTTGGGTTTTGCCTTCAATTATACTCGTCTCTTTTAGGTTAAGCACCTGCGACCACTTCACCCCAAGTAAATCGCTTATCCGTAAACCCACATAACAACCTATCCCAATTAATAGAGCAAACTTCTTATCGCCATCGCGTTCCAGTTTTCCAACCAGTACTTGAAACTTGTCCCATTCTAAAAAATCACTTTTTGTCTTTTGTCCTTGCATTGCCATAATCTTCTGTGTTTGGTATCACTTTGCTTCTAATTCCTGCTTTGTGATACATGTTAATATTGTTTCTTTTCTCAACCCTCTCGAAACTCCTACTATTAGCTCGTTTCAGGATTCTGGTATCACTTCCTATGAAAAGTGACACGTCCGATTTATTCATCTTGTTTTTCCTGCATGGCAACACAAGCAACAAATAACCCGTAGCATTCTTTCGCCAATGCTTCGAACTGTTCATTTGTTTCTGTTAGCTCCATCTTACTTGCTTTTTTCATATAGCCCATGTATGCCTTTAAACATTCTCCTATCAATTCATCTCCTTCTATGGGCAGCCACATTATTATGTTTTCAAATACTCCTAAGCAGTTCCTGCCTGTGTCGTCAAACCCTAAACCAGATAGGCCTATTACTAATTGTTGGTGTTTCATGTCGTGTACTATTAGCTGTATTACTAACTTTTCTGTTGAATTCATAGTTTTATTTTGTGTAATTAAACATTATATTAATATAACCATTACTTATAGTTATGTAATTCTAAATTACATACAAGATATATCATATGCAAGTTAAACTTATACTTATGTAAGTTTTAGTTTGATTTTTAGGTATAACAGGTTAAATTTGAGTCATGGCAGAACGCATTAATCGCATCAAAGAAATTCTTTTACTTCAAGAGAAAACACAAGTATGGTTGGCTAGTGAAATAGGCAAGACTACTACTTCAATGGCTGCTATCTGCAACAACAAGGTGCAACCACATCTTAAAGACCTCAAAAAAATAGCTGCTATACTTGATGTCGATATAAGAGACTTACTTGTACCAACCAAAGAGTAACTACCCACCTCCCCTTAGTCTAATTGCTTCTTGCAGTAGCTGCTTAATATCTAATAGTAGATTTTCAATATTGCTAAGCCTAGCATCTATAAGTTCAAATGGGTTTTTCATATCGTAACAGTTAAAGTTTACGACAAAGTTCCGCTAGAATCTTAATTGTTACCGCTTGCGAGTGGTAACCAAGTGGTAATTACTTTAATATTGATTATTGTAGGAAGTCTGAAACGCTGTAATAATCTTGGTTATAGAGTCAACAGATTTGGTATCCTTTTGTGAAATTAACAACCGCTTGGCAGCCTTTAGATTATTCAAATGCTTAGTGTCGGTGGTCTTGTTCTCTGAAATCAAGGTAAGAATACTGGCTTTGTATATACGTTTCTGCAATATCTTCTTGCTTGAAGTATTGCTGTGCTTTTTTAAAATCTCTTGGTAGTTACTCTCTAAGATCGGCTCCCCCATCATGAAATAAGCAATGGCAACCTGTGACTGAGTATACATATCACTCGCTTTCTTTTTGCTTCGTTTCTTCCTACGCGGATTAAGAAGTTCTTTCCTTCTATTCAGCAGTCTTTCATGAAACTTCTTGTTTGCCTGTGACTTCCTTAAATCCCTATTACTAAATGAATGTTTAAATACGATTTCACCATCAAAAGGAAAAGCCAATTTAGCAACAGATGGCAACAGTTCATCTATATACGACAACTCATCTGGGTTCTCCCTGTGTTTAAGATCATCAACATAACTTTCCCATAACAGTTCTGTATTCTCGTATGGAGGCTTCCTAAACGCTGGCAATATAGATTTCGCCCTGTTGTCGGCATCGTAGAACAACCAATAAGCCTCCTTTGGGTCTGTAATAATCTCAACGCAGTCCTGACCAACAAGTAGTTTGCCTAACAATCCTTTCTCAATCCTTTCTACAGTTAGTTCTTCCTCTTGGAGAAAATCGAGAATTTTAAGGCTAAATGATTCATTTGAGACCTTGATTGCTTTATACTTATTGTTGTAGCATAGTACATGTACATAGATGTTCTTATTATCAAGAGCTTCGCAGTAAACATCCTCACAACCAACTGTACCACAACTATGGTACATTGTCCGACAATACTCTATAGGGTCAATAACATCTCCGTATTCCTTCATTATCTGGTAACGATCTTTCCCAAATGTAACACATTAACCCAAACTGCAAGAAGAACAAACCAATAAGACATTGGTCAAAACCTCTGAGAGAATAGGTACAGGCAGAACGGCACAAATCCGATAAACCATATTTACGACCCACCCCCCTTTTTAGAATCGGTTTTCCTTCCGAGACAAGCGCACTTTTCCTATACAGTAAGTCCATTCGAACAAGCACACAAAAAATTTTAGAATTTTTTAGACCAGTCCACCTGAAAGACTGCTTCATAACATTACATTAATAAAAATGCTGAATACGTGCTTAATTGGAGCCTAACCCGTAAACCTCCTTTACTGCTTTACCGATTACAAATAACAAACCAGTATGGCACACAGACTGGTTAGCCTTTAACCTGTAAAGGAGATTTACTACCTGATCCTCTTATGAGTCATACTGCTTCAAGAGTTTATTCATCCTTTGTTTATACTGACTAAGTACGTTAACACCTGTACCGGTAACAGTGTAAATATTAGGGTTGATTCTATTGTTAGTTACAATATCAAGTCTAACAAGGTTCATCGCTTGCAATTCCTTAATGATGTTGTATAGTCGGTTGCTGTTAATACCTTCTAAACATTTAGCCACTTTGGGAACATGGAAATAGGGTTTCTGTTTTGTTTGCAAAGCGTATGCGGTACATAATACCTCGAATTGCGCCTTATTAATGCTGTATTTATCTTTTAACTGACCTAAAACAACTCTTGAATGAGCAAATTGCCTTAGAATTTGGATGTCTTCTTCTGCTATCATAACACATGCCTATTTTATAATGTTCCTTGAATCTATTGGTATCTCAATGGCGGACATAGGTACATAAACGCCTATCGCTAAGATACAAAACAGTTAGTGTATGCACAGACACACACAGATATTTTACAAACGATTACCTTAAAGCAGGCTAAGTCGCTCCGTATATTTATATCTATCTCCGTCTAATTCCATTAGTTTCTGTTGCAAACTATCAATGTCTTTTAGAGTCGCGCATACATCATTATCCAACTCACTATAAATATTGGGTTCTAATTTTTCCTGTAGCTTATTAAGATTCAACTTCATAATCGAAATATGGCTTATCATTACACGCCTCATTCTCAACGATTCATTTTCAGTAATTGCCATATGCTAAAAGTTTAAGATTTCGTACACAGAAACTCCAAGTTTACTTGATATAAAACGAATAGCGGTTAGGTTCATTTTCAACTTACCCAATTCCATTGCCTCTAAGGTATTCTCGCTTTCTCCAATCTTTCTTGCCAATTTAGAACGGCTCCATCCCTTTTGTTCTCGGAGCTTTTGAATATGCTTACCCAATCTTGTATTTACGCCCTCTTTATTTAACAAATAGGAATCTGGCTCTAAGAAAACACCATACGTAGAACCAAGGTATAGTAGAAACCTCTGTATGCATTCTGCTGTATCTTCAATTCCAAGGTTATCGTTGCTGTAGTGTCTAGCGTTAGCCGCTTTCAGGAAACCTTCGATGTGCGTTTCATTAATATCCTCGAAGGAGGCAACTTTACTTTCTTCAAGGTGATTGAAGAGGTAATAAACCTGCCGTTCATAAAACTCTTTATCAAATTGCAGTACTCTTCTATAATGAGCATATGCCTTTCTAAACTCTTGTGATTTTAATGGTTTTCTAGGGGTATTCATTGTGGCCAATTTGTCTACAAGCCCCTATGCAGTGGTTAATGATTATAAAAAAAAGCGAGGGCTAAACTTCATTATCAAAGAGAGGCTTTGCACGGCCAACTAGTCAAAATCCATTTAACCCCCACAGGGGGAAACATGAACAAACATTCTTGACTAGTTTATAGAAGTGCAAATTTCTCTTTAATCGAATGCTGTTACGCTAAAATCGTATATGTCTTTATTTTACTTTCCTTATAGGTTTAGTTTTAAAGTTGGTGCAATGTAGTTAATTTTGTGCATTGCCGAAACGGTAAAGATTATCAGCAAATCTGCCTTCAATTTATTGAGGGCTTTTTTGTTGGCGTTGGTTTGGATGGAGTTTTTTTTGAAGTTCTAATTATCGTCGTGCTTTCCACTCTTCTTGCTTACGACTGCAACAATAACAAATAGCGCAAGTCCAATTCCCCAATACAATGGCTCAGAATGCTTATTTAGGGCACGAACCCCAATCACATAAACTAATGCAACTGACCAAAATATTACCTTAACTACTTTGTTATATTTTTCTGACAATACAATAAATGTTCTATCATATAATCTGATACACTACCAAACAACTCTAAGGAAATATAAACAGGTTACTAAATAAGGAATATCTTGAAAATAGTACCATGTACGCAGATTCCTTTTTTTATAAAAGTGAAAAAGGTCAAGAAGTATCATCACCGTAGATAATAATAACACTCCGTATCCCAGTATGTTTAAATAAGGCCAGTGCATGAATTTAAAAAGAAATAATACTATAAAGATGCACCTTGTACAGGTGTGAGAAAGCACAATTATAGTATTATGCTTTTTCTTTTGGTTAGTAAAAACCCATGCGTTCAATGCAAGTAATACAAGACATATTATGATTCCGACAACTTGGGATTTCGTTACATACATCATTATTTCAAAACAGATAATTAGTTACACTACCGCCAATAGGCTACCTCCTTTTCAAATTTCATTCATTATTTCTTTACTGATTTACAACATATTAAATTGCATTTTATGTTCTATCATATAATCTGATACACTACCCTTTCCTTCTAGAGTTCTTTCTCTTTCTCCTGCGTTCCCTTTCCAATCAGCAAATCCCCATTTATAGTTCCACTAATTATTGAGCCATTTTGTTCCAAAGTATACTTGGCAGATAATCGCCCATAAATAGTGTCGTTATTATAATCAGGAACATTATTAAGTTCTAAAGAATTAAATAACACCTCTCTCTCTCTGTAGATTCCACTATCACCCTGACAATAAATATAAATTTGAGCATCAACTTTTCGATCTTTAGAGATTTTCATTTCAAACACCTCATAGAAACCAGTTTTTATGCGACCTCTCGCTTTTATAAATATTGTATCATTAATTAATGAAGACTCTACAACTCTTAGCATAGCAAAGTTTTTTTGAACTACAGAATCTCCAGATGCACTTATTACATCCCAAGCGCTTATTAATTTTGACCTCTCAGCATGTACAATATTTTCATTAATACTATAATTAAAAGTTTGACGATCATTTGTACAAAACGATAATACAAATATTAATAAAACCAATATAAATTTACCACACAGGTTCTTTGCCTCCCCTAACATTCTCAATTTTCTTTTCATTACTCATTGTTCTATTTCCGCATTCTGGGTCAACCATAACATCACCTTCCATAGATCTATAAACGGCCGCCGCGTCTATTGTCAGACCACCCCCCTCTTCTCTGGCATCATGGTAAGCATTGATCTCATCTAACGTTCCAAGTGCACCATCCTCATCTCCACCAAACCTACTTTCGAAGACTGCCTCTCCATTTTCATTAAAATCAACCACTCTAATAATATGATCTGAGGACGAATAAAATAATATGTCACCAAGTTCCAAATTTATTTTGGATTTCTCCCCTTGATTTTTAAGCATATCATATCCATCTGCTATTAAAAACTCATGAACCATTGCACCACCAGCTATCCCTAAGTAATTACCATTAGTAAGAACACTACCATAACAATTTGAACCATACGCACACATATATCCCCCCTCAAGTTGTTGCCATGTTACAGATCCATCAATCATACTTGTAATTTTACCTGTTTTTACTAACATAACAGGTAATTGAGTTTTTCCGTCATTAGCGGTAATATATCCGAAGTCACCTTTAACAGCAACATTCGTATGATTACCATCTCCTGCAACATCTTCGTAATTATCTTTCTGTAATGGGACAAAAATTATTCGACCAGTTTGTGCATCTCTTTCCACATTTCCATCTGGATCAATTACAGAAATTGGGTTATTTAAAAAGCCCCTATATGGTGTCCATCCAGGATTAAGATTCGTCAATTTATCCACACTTAAAAACCGTCCTAATCTTGGATCGTACAACCTAGCATCAAAATTATAGCTACTCCCAGATACGTTCTTCAACTCGTCGTCTTTTTCCTTACCATTGAAGCCATAACGATAGTCATATGGCTTATAAGTTCTATCTGGTTGTTCCATGCCGAAGGGATAGTAATCTTGCATGGAAACAATGTCTGCTGTGTATTCATTAACAGTTCCATCAATTGAGCTGGCAGTTAATTTATAGGCACCTGAAGTCTCTGCATACTCGGGGCCATTGCTTTGGTTGAATTGATAGGTACCAACAAGCGTATTATCGTAGATGTATTCTCCATCTATGCCTGTTTTTCTATCGCTAACTACTGCCAATACGTTGCCAAGGTGATTGGAGAGTTCGAACATTTTTATTCCTGCATCGCTTTGGGTTATGTCTGCATCGGTATTTAGATCAACTGATGATGCGGCTTCAACACCTAGTCGGCTAGCTCCAAACAAATGGTGGTTTTGCAATAGTACAATGCTGTTTATATCTTGGTATGTTGCCATAACATTACCCGAGGCATCGCGCACATAATGGGTGGTTGTCCATGTAAGAGGGTCTGCTATGGAGGTAAATGGCTTGGCTATTTTAGCAATTCGGTTCCCCATTGCATCGTAGATAAATTCGAGTTCATCTCTTTCA
>JABSPQ010000077.1 GCA_013214205.1 Flavobacteriales bacterium | reverse complement strand
TTATTACATTGTCTGTAATATCTGATAACCCTGTACACGTTACCTGAAAAGAACTGGCCATTAAGCCCTCCTGATAAATCTGCAATAAGTTTTCAACATCTATATGTAAATTTATCATTTATAACTGCGTAACATGAGTTAATAATCTTATTTTTTTCTATCGATTGTCAAAAGCAACGCTGGTAATAGTAATAAATCAAGTACCAGAGCGGCAACAATCGTTATTGCTGTTAGTTTTCCCATATCGGAGTTAAAGCCGAACGACGAATACATAAGAACCGAGAAACCAGCCACCAGAATAATAGTAGTAATTACTACTGCTCTACCCACGGTAGAGAATGCGTATCTGATTGCATCTTCTGCACTTTTTCCCATTTCTTTTCGCGCTCTAATGTACTTAGCCAATATATGTATCGTGTCATCTACCACAATACCAAGAGTCATGCCTAAAACTACGGTAACAGCCATATTAATCTGACCATTAAAGATGGCCCAGATTCCGAAGGCAACCACAATAGGAGCAACGTTTGGCACAATACTTATTAAACCGTATTTGAAACTGCCCAATGCAAATATTAATATGAATGAGATGATGATTAATGCACCAAATCCACTTTGCAACATGGCATCCATATTTGTTTTGGTAATATGGGAGAACATAATCGAGGTACTAATTGCATGTGTAAACATCTCCTCTGGCGCGTTTTCTTTAAGCCAGTTTTGCGACTCTTCTGCCAATGCTAGCATGCGATTACTCGAAACGTTTTCCATTGTAACGGTAAACCTCGTTTCCGATTTGTCTACGTTAATTTGATTGTTCAAATCGAGGCCATAGGGTAGCGACATCTCATAGAGCAACAGATACTGTGCGGCTTCATTTTTTCCATTTGGCACTTTGTAATAGTCTTGGTTATCACCATGCATGGATCTGTTTACCCGTTTCATTACTTCCGAAAAGCTCGAAACGTGTGTTACGTTTTCTTGCGCTCTAAACCATATTTCAAATTCATCTAGTTTTTGCAAGTACTTAGGATCGCTAATTCCATCTTCCGAACCAGAATTAAGCGAGAACTCCATGTTGTAAATCCCGGTTAGGTTGTCGGCAATAAAGTCGGTATCAGTTCTAAACTTTACTCTTTTATCGAAGAATTTAACGAACTCGTTGTTTAGTTCATTCGTGTTTGCGAGATATGCTAAGCCCATAACAGCTGCTACGGAAGCAACCAATATTGCTTTGTTGTGTTTTATTACAAACTCTGCTAATTGATCCAAGTATGGTGTGCTAGCTTCCGGCTCATCTTTTAACTTCACTTTAACCGGCAAGATGGACATTAATGCAGGGAGCAAGAAAATAGATAGGAAGAAGGCTGCAAAAACGCCAACTGCGGTAATGTTACCTAAATCGTGGAAAGGCGCGCCTTCTGCAAAGTTTAGCGTTAAGAAACCAATAATAGTAGTTGCACTAGTAATTAATATCGGCATAAAATTAACCCTGATACTCTCTACAATTGCTTCCCGCTTAGCCATTCCTTTTCTCATAAATTGGAGCATGGAAACCAGTATGTGGATACTATCAGCAATGGCCAATGTCATTATCATAGTAGGAGCAGACGATGAAGGACCTGTAAGTTGAATGCCTGCCCAGCCTGCAAGGCCCATTGCGATAAAGATGGAGAAGAACAATACGAAAAAGGCTGTAAATGTTCCGCTGCCACTTCTTGTGGTAATTCCAACTGCTATTAGAATAATTAAGAACATTAAAGGAACTAAGGATGTTAAATCGCCAATAGAACCTTCGGCAAATGCACCGTTTAGCATAATAATTCCAGAAAGGTAAGCCTCGTGATCAGGGTAATCTTCCTGCCATTCCTTAACCATGTTTCTAACATATGCCATAACTACCATTGGGGCTTCCATGCTGTCGGCAGGGAGGGTAACGGTAACATTAACGGCCGTTACAGTAGACTTGTCGTTTACCAAACGATTAACCAGTAACGATTCGCTCAAAGCAATTTTCTTAGTTCGTGCTAAGTCTGCGTCCGTCATGTTTTCGGGATCGGTAAACAGGTTTTCCACGTACATGTCGTCTTCTTCAGAGTGTGTATGCTGAAAATTAGAGAGTGCATCAACCCTAGTAGAGAAAGGAGTTTGCCAAGAACGCTCTTCTAGCGCTGCAATTGCGGCAAGTGTTTCTTTTGTGAAAACTTCACCACTTTTTGGTTCAATTACAATAAAAACGTTGTCGTCTTTCGTGTATTTTTCTTGTAAGGCATCAAACGCTAAAACGTGTGGATTGTCTTTATCAAAAAACACGTGATAATCGTTGTTCATTACGATTTTTGACATTCCAAATCCGGTCGCCATAAATATTAGGACTGTGCTAACTAGTACCTTCCAGCGTCGGTCTATAACCCATTCGGCAAATCTTGTAATGGGTGTGTGTTTTTGATTCTCGTTCATTTTGTCTGACAATGTATTGTGAAATAGAAAGTTAAGATATTTTAAATCGTTTAAATATCATTATTATTAATGATTTTGCGATAGTACGATCTTCGTAGTAAAATACAAGCTCTTTTTGTTATTATTTTTCTTCATGTGTAATTGCTAGCTTTTCTAGCATATCCACCAGTTTAATTTGGTCTGCATCCTCAAATTGTGAGAGAGAGACAGTTGCGTAATTCTGTTTCTTATCTATGCAGCCCTCGTAAGTTTCTTTTCCTTTTGTTCCCAATGTTACTAAAACAACTCTTCTGTCTTCGCTAGAGTGGTATCTGGTAAGGTACCCCTTCTCTACAAGTCTGTCCACTATACTGGTAACTGTACTAACCGGTGCAGATTGACTTTCGGAAATATCACTCATTTTACAGCTTTGTTGGTCTCCAATGTAGTTAAGGATAACGACTTCTTTAACGCTTAAGTCGCCATATTTTTCACACGAATCTTCCATGCCTTTCTTTAAGGCGCTTGCTATTTTAAACATTGCCATGGAGAACCGATTTAGGAGATCTTTTTGAATTGCCATTTTTCTTATGTATTTTTGATCACAGATATTACGAGGTTCGTAATATTCAAATGTAGTGTAAAAAAATGAATTAATTAAAATGAAACTAAAATTCATGTTTTACTGTAAAACTGTATATGCAAATGCATAAACCGCAAGCAAAAAAACTAGATAAGCTTTTATTTGAATGGGTTAACTTGATGAATAAAAAGTACATAGTCAATTTTTTTGTATTTCTCTCAGTTGTTTATGTTCTGGGTGGGGTAAACTATTTCTTTATATTAAATCAGGAACTTAAACTACAGCATTTCATTTTACCCACCGTGTTGGCTTTTGTATTGAGCATAACTTATACTCGGTATTCGATTCTTAAATCTAATTTTCAATTAAGTGAAACAGGCTTGGCAGAATTGCAGAAGGCAACAGGCGATTTGATTGAGATTAACGAGAGTTTAGAGGTGTTTGCTCACACGGTTTCACACGATTTAAAATCGCCTTTATATGCCTTTTCGGTTTTGGTTGCTATTCTCGAAAAGGATTTAGAAGATGAGAAGTACACGCATGCTCAGGCTACACTAGGGCAACTTAAGAACACTAACAATTTGATGAAAAATCTGATTGAAAAAGTGCTGAGTTACTCGAGAAAAACCAATTTCGAAATAAAGAATGAACTGATTAATCTGAATGATTTGTTGGAGGATGTTTCGAATGGGTTTTCGTTGGACGAAAGTGTGAAAATTGATGTAAGGGTTGATTTACTTGAGATTTATTTTAGCGAAATTGCCTTGAAACAGATTCTGAGTAATTTATTTGAGAATGCAATTAAGTATTGCGACAAAGAAGTTTGCGAAATAACGGTGGAATGTATGGCAGGCGAGAGTTTTATTACCATCCGAGTGTCGGACAATGGTCCTGGTATTGATCCTGAATTTCATAAGGAGATTTTTAAACCGTTTAATAGGTTAAATAAAAAGAAGGAAGCTGATGGGGTAGGCGTTGGTCTTGCTATCGTTAAAAAGATTGCAGAACGTACTGGTGGTGGAATTTCTGTTAACTCACAGCTTGGAAAAGGCGCGGAGTTTAATGTGATTATTAAAAAAGTGCTGCCGGGTTAGTCTCTACAACGATTAAGTTATTTCATTATCAAAAGCATTTCAACTCTTCGGTTTAATTGACGACCAGTTTCTGTGTCGTTTGATGCAATAGGATATTTATCGCCAAAGTACTTGATGATGATGTTTTCATGTTTTACTCCTTGAGCTATCAGGTAATTTCTAACGGCGGCAGCTCTTTTCATCGACAGAATTAAGTTGTCTTCCTCGTTACCACTGTTGGCGGTATGTCCGCCTAATTTTAATTTCCAATTTGTATTCTCAATCAACTGAAGAGACAGGGAGTCAAGTGCCAATTTAGATGAAGTGCTAATATTATTAGACCCCTTCTCAAATTCAAGGTTTTGGAAAGCTCTTTCGAGTACGATTTTTTGTCTTTTTCTTTGTCTTTTTTTCTTCCTATCTCAAGGCGAATAAATATTTCGTTGGTGTTGCCAAAGGCAGCGTTGGTTGTTGTTCCCGCGGAATTATAGGAGTATCCTAAATGAACCTTTTTCCAGAAATGGAGTTGAGCTGAAGCCATCAATCCGTGTTCCATGCGATAGCCTACTCCAAACGAAATTGTTTTCCTGTATTCAAATTTTAAATTATAGGCATGGTGGAGTTCATAAGTTTCGTTGAACCTGAAAACAATAGTTGGCGTTACGGTAAAATCGTTTTCGGCATTTAGTACTACCCCCGAAGAAAGTAATGCATGTCGGGATAATACGACACCTGTAAGTCTTTGTATTGAAGCTAGGGTTGATTTAGATTCGAAATTGCAGCATCTAAAAAGAAAACATCCGATTTAAACATAAATCCTGCATTTATCCCAATGATACCGGTTTTCTTACCTGTCCCGCTAAGCAGTTCAGTATCAATGCAGTCTATGTTTTCCCAATTAATTTTGTGTGTAATTAATCCGCCGTTTACTCCAAATGCCAATTTGCCCTTTATAAAAGGGAAGCCATAACTTATTCCTATGGTCATATTGGTGTTGTCTTCGGCTGCTAATTTATCGGAGATAACATAAAAACCTAGATTTAGCCGTTTGTCGTTTTTGTATGTTAATGGAAAATCAAGAGCGATTAAATTGGTTTTGGGAGCCTTGTCTACGCTCGACCATTGTTCTCTAGCTCCAAATGCGAGTCTTGGCTTTCCTGCACTTCCTATGTGCCCTGGGTTTTGGATTACTTTGTTGAATATATAACGACCATCGTACAAACTTTGCTGTGCCGAAACTTGCGCAAAAGTTGCAGTTACTAACTCATGTTACGCATCGTTAAGCCACTTTTGCTAAATTGGGTGTTAATAACTGTTGTACTTCGGTTATTGCTTTTTTCATTGCCATAATATTTATGTAGCGTTTTAGGCAAAAATAATTTTTACCCTTCCTCATTTTAATCAATTCAAACCGATTGAAAGCTCCGATAGAAGCTATAAAATGGCTTTTTTGTGTAGTGGTGGTTCTTGATGGTAATTTTGCAAAGCACGTATTGGATTTGATCGACTTATGATACTCTTCTACTTTCCATCTTTTTTTATAGATCGTAGTAATTTGTTTGCTATCCGCACCCAGGTCGTTAGAAGCTAGATAG
>JABSPQ010000076.1 GCA_013214205.1 Flavobacteriales bacterium | reverse complement strand
TCTCTGCTTACAATTGACTTGTTTTTTTCTATAGCTTTGGCTATCTGAACTTGTTTGTAACCTTCCTTGAGCATACAAGAGATTGTATATCGTTGATTAAAGGTAATATGTGCCATGCAACTTCTGGTTTTTCGATCTACAGCAGTATGGTTGATTTTCCATCGAAACAGCAAGAGAAATGGTTCTCTTCAAGTTTCGATAATTTATACCTAACGTAGCAAATCTAAAAGTTACATTTATTACTTGAATTTAAGTTAAGCACAAAGGGCGAAAAATAGGTTTAGAGATATTGGATTTAAATTTATCCCTAACGGTAAAAGAAACAAAAGAAACAATTCAATCAATTTTTAATAAAAGGAACTGCAATTAAAAGAAGAAGGTCCGGATTATACTGGGGTTTATGAGATAGAGTTTATCGACAATGTGATTTTTAAAGGAAATCAGGAAAGTATTATCGATGAACTATTGTCGGGCATTAAGGAAACTGAGATTGAACAACGGTTCATTAAAAACATTCGTAAGTCTGCCGGACATGATGTTCATTTATATTCAAATGAAGCTCATATTGTTGGAGCCTTAACCGCCGATAAAATTCATTTGGCAATTGAATCGAAAGATGAGAAAATTAGCGCTTATAAAGCGAACTCCAAATCAAACGAAACGTGGTTGCTACTTGTAATGGGTGGTGTAAAGGAGTCGAGTGATTATTCTGATATAGAAGACGCCGTACTTAGTGCTTTGTTTAAAACTTCATTTGATAAGCTTTATTTATTCGACTTTTTTAAAGGAGAACATAAATTATTAAAAACGGCTCCTGCTTCTTAACCTCCACTAAATCAGAAATTATAAACAATATTCTTCGTGTTTCAGGATGATTATTCCTGCATAGCTCTCCCCTCTCAATCTATGGTTCATATGTCCATATTAAGGCTTCCGAAAAGGTTACAGTTATTAACGTTAAATTGTTAAAAAGTTACTGGAGTCATTCGGAATCCATAGCTTGCAGCTTTATAATCACTATATTTGCGCTATACTAAAGCAATAATATTAACAAGCATATTATTCGTTAGTCCTTTCAGCTTCATTAACTCTTACAACGGGTTATGGGCGACCATGACAGATCTATTGAACAAGCAGATAAAAAGGCAACGAATAGTAAACTGGTATTAATAAATATTAAAGGATGAAACATATTGTATTATTTACCCTCTTTTTAATAAGCTTCAGTGCTATGGCAGGTTCTAGTTCTACTTATGGATCTGGCTTTATTAATTGCAAATCGAAATCGGGAAGAACGCAAATAAACATTGTTGCTAAAAACCTTAGACAATTAGATTATGTTAGAATAACAGTAGATAGCACAGTTACTGAATACTACTATTTCGTAGATAACTCAATTGAATTCTCTAAAAGTGATAAGAAATTAAAGCTAAAGGCATCGAAAAATGAATCGAACGATGTTTTTTCAATTACACTTTCGTCAAATGGAGCTCCCTTTGTTTACAAAATCAATAAGAAAGACCACATTGATTTAAGTTTTAAGGCGATATCTAATCTTACAGATCCAAGAGATGCAAATAAAAAGATGTACAACGTTCAGCTTACATGCGAGTTGACATATGAAATATAACATCGAAATTACTAACTCATGTTACGCAGTTATGAATGATAAATTTACATATGGATGTTGAAAACTTATTGCAGATTTATCAGGAGGGCTTAATGGCCAGTTCTTTTCAGGTAACGTGTACAGGGTTATCAGATATTACAGACAATGTAATAAGTCATGATAAATTCACTCGACTCTTACCTAGTGGTTTTGTGAATGAGAAGCATGTGTGGAAACAGGGCAAAGTAATTTGTCAGGAGCTTGTTGATAATGAAGCTGGGTTTCATTGTAGATGACAGTATTCAGGCAAAGCCCTACACGGATGAAAGTGAATTAATTTGCTGGCATTATGATCATGTTTCTGGTAAAACCGTTAAAGGGGTTTGTTTTCTAACGGGTTTGTATTACGG
>JABSPQ010000075.1 GCA_013214205.1 Flavobacteriales bacterium | reverse complement strand
TGAAAGAGATGAACTCGAATTTATCTACGATGCAATGGGGAACCGAATTGCTAAAATAGCCAAGCCATTTACCTCCATAGCAGACCCTCTTACATGGACAACCACCCATTATGTGCGCGATGCCTCGGGTAATGTTATGGCCACATACGAGGACAAAAATAGCAATGTGCTATTACAAGAACATCATTTGTTTGGTGCCAAACGATTAGGGGTAGAAACCGCATCGGTAGAAGATCTAAACAGTGATGTGAACATAACCGAAAGTAGAGCAGGCCAAAAAATGTTCGAACTGGCCAACCACCTTGGCAACGTATTGGCAGTAGTTAGCGATAGAAGAACAGGCATAGATGGAGAATACACCTACGATGTAACTTCGGGAACCCATCAATTCAACCAAAGCAATGGCTCAATGTACGAAGGACCTACCGGTACCTATAAATTAACTCCCAATTCAATTGATGGTGCTGTTAATGAATACACAGCAGACATTGTTTCCATGCAAGATTACTATCCCGGCGGGATGCCGATGCCTGGACGAACTTTTAACGGAGGAGATTATCGTTATGGCTTCCAAGGACAAGAGAAGGATGACGAGGTGAAGGGGAATGGTAACAGCATAAATTTCAAGTATAGAATGTATGACCCTCGTATAGGAAGGTTCTCGGCTGTAGACCCACTTACAGGTAAATATCCGTATAACAGTCCATACGCATTTAGTGAAAATAGAGTTATTGATGCCATTGAGCTTGAAGGCTTAGAAAAAGTATTACTCTTTGGAGGGAATGATATGTTCTCGAACGGAGAACCATCTTCGACTCTTGTTGAAATACAAAATGACATCCAAGCTTATTCCGACGCAAATAAATTAGGCATAGAAATCCATACATACAATACGAATCTTTCAGGAGGCGTTATTACCTCTGCTTTCGAACAAGTTAAATCGAATTATAAGGAAGGAGAAACAATAGTTATATATGGATATAGTTTAGGAGGTGTTGCAGCAAATCAAGTAAGTAAATTGTTAAAGGCAGAGGGTATTGATGTTAAATTGCTATTAACAATTGACCCTGCTTTAGGGATTGGTTCCTCATCATTGGAGATTCCAGACAATGTTGAAGAGAATGTAAACGTTTATCAAACAGATAGGTCAAAAATTGGGTCAAGGGGATATCCGTCTGAACCACAGGAAGGAAATGATAATACTCAAATATTAAATTATAACTTTGATGAAGAAAAATCTCAACAAGGAACAGGTGCTCATGGAGAAATTGATGGGGATACCAAGGATTTGTCGAAAAAATTAATAAAAGAGAAGTTTAAAAGCGAATCAAAAGGTTCTAATACAAAAGGCGGAGGATGAAACCAATAATTAACATAACAATAGTTTTTACATTTACCATTTTCTCTGTATTACTTATTGATAGTTTGTTTGAAACTGATATTTATAATCAATATCTGTATTTCAAACCAGTTCACAATAGCCTAATGTTAGTGTTATTAGGTTTATTTGTTTCACTTCCGATTTATTCTATATATAATTTCATCTCAAAGAGAGACTTTAAAAACTCTTTTAATTACCTAGCAATCTTGGGTAGTTTGTTCTATCTATATCAAATATTGGTAGAGTTGAATGATAAGACAATTTGATTGATTCAGGTGAGGTATTGATGCTCGAATAAGATAACAGTATAACCTTTGTTGAAATAAGAGATTAGGGGAGTCTTTGATAGTTGTGATGTCAAGGGCTTTTTTAATATTGTAGTTTGTTGAATATGAAAAATCTAATAGCGTTATCTGTAATGTTAGTGATTCTGAATTCTTGTATTTCAGAACAACAAGACATTGTTGTTCAAGGGAGAATACTTGATGCAAAAACGGATAAACCAATCTCTAATGCCGAGGTTGTTGCACTTTGTTGGTATCAAAACAACCTAGATGATGTGTCTTTTAAAAAGCAAAATACAATCACCAACAGCGAGGGTGTATATCAATTTAAATTTGAAGATGGTTACAAAATTGACATTGCTTCAAAAGCTCAGAACTATATTCCTAGTAGGACATACAATAAGCTTGCGAATAACGAACTCACGAAAGATTTAAAATTGAATAAATCGAGAAAAAATAAATCTTTGATTGTCAAATTGACCGCTATGAATATTCCAAAAGATAATGAGGAGACTCCATACTTAAGACAAAGAGTATATTCAAATCCAGAAACAAAAGAGTTAGATTTTACAACAACGGAGTCATGGGGATATGACTTTGTTAATTCGAAAAACACTGTAATAATTGACAGTGCAGATATTTGGTTAAAAAGTGTTTCAAAGGAAGAACATTCGACAATATTAATTACAAGTAATAAAGGTGGCTTAGTACCAATTTATAGCAGTGAAATTGATAATACATTGCTGTTTGAAAAATTGGAGGCTCCGCAAGAAGGATATTTAACCGAATATCAATTAACTGGAAACGAAGAAGGATTTTTTGTTAGGTGTAGAGATGGAGTAACGTATGGGAAGCTTATTATGGAGAAATCTAAAATTGATATAAGTTCTCCACATGCAAAAGGGTACTTCAAAGAATGGGGATATAACTTTAGCTCTTTATATCAGCCTGATAGTTCTAGACGATTTGATTATTATTTAAATATTGATTTAGAAGATTTTTTAGTTGATTACAGATATAAATAGAACTGTAGTATGAAACAACGAATAACTCACAACCTCATCAGCTCATTCAAAGAAATCTCCAAAGCCTTCGCCACTTCTTGTAATCTATAAACCGTTGAGTTAACCTTGCCGCTCATTAATTAAGTGGTTATGATGATGAGGTGTCACAATAATCGTAGCTAAACTCTTGTTTCTTGTTATATTAGACTTATGAAACAATTAATGCTCATCTTTCTGTTTCTTCCAACTTTGGCAATTGCCCAATCTGATAGCGTTTCATATTTTAGTGAACCACTTGATTTAGGTATAGACAAGATTGATAATTCAAAAGTTATTGACTCTACAAGACATGTTTTTGAAGGAATTGATGGCATCACGTACGTCAGGAACAAGGATAGTTCTTACTTGAAAAGAGTTTATTATCCTAATAATAAACTTAAGTCAGAAACGAGAGTGATGTCTATACTTTATATCGATTCGGCGTTCACCTATCCTGTTGTAAATAAGCAGGTGGTAAGTCTTATAACTATAACGCAAAAGCATGGGTTTATAAATGAAGGTGAACATCGTGAGTGGTTTGAAGATGGTTCTATTAAAGTTGAGGGTAAATATGTTGAACGGTGGAAAGTTGGACTTTGGAAATATTGGGATGAAGAAGGAAGGTTAACTCAAGATATTGACAACGAAAGCTATGAAGAATACAATAAAGACGTTAGAATAAGAGGAGGTCATAAGTTATATATTGATGGAGTTGAAGTAAAATTTAGAGATGAATAACATTGATGAATAGATGAAAAAACCAAAATGGATTTTCTTGGGTGTATTATCAATACTTCTGTTCTATATAATATTCTACTTTAATCTTAATAGCCCCTATAATTATCTCACAGCTAAGATTGGGGCAATGTCAGGCAATCTCATCTACCCTCAATGTGAATATCAAGGGCAAGATTTAGATAGACTCAATAGAATCTCTGAAACGATGAATTTCAAGGTGGAACATGTTGATTGTGATATTTTCTATACAAGAGGAATGGATGTGTATTATGAAATTATGGCACATGAAATATCAGAACTTAACGGGAAGGATTGGTTGTCAAAACTTGACTACGATAAGCTAGATTCTTTTATTCAGAAGAAGCAAGGACAGAGCATTGATAGATGGAATGTGCATGTAGCCAAGGATAGTATTATTGAAACAATAATTGATACTGTTATGGAAGGACAACTAAGTCTTTTTAAATGGAAGATTGTTTCAGAAAACTCAATAGACTCCATTATAAACTTGCTTAAGACGAAAGAACGATATATTCTTTGGGGAGATAATAATGAGCTAAACAAGATGCCTACTCCTAAAAGTGAGAAAGACACATTGATTATGAATACAGAGAATTTTAAAATTTTCGAGTTGGCTAATTGTGGAATTGGATATTATGGAATGCAAAAACATCTTTTAGGAGGAGACTCCTTAGATGTTTATTTATTTGGCTATGATGAATTGGAAGATTGGAATGACCACAAAGCGATTCGTTTCACCTATGTTGAAAATGTGGGAGTACTTACTATGTTTGGGGCAATTTATTGGAAGAGTGAATTGAAAATGTGGATTATTGGCAATAGGAAAATAAGAAATAAGGAAGTAGACTTCTCAAAGTTGTATGCATTGAGTTGGTAGCTATTCACAACCTCATGAGCTCATCCAGTCTCATCTCAAAAGCCACCGCCACTTCCTGTAAACTATAAACCGTTGGGTTAAATCAGAGGCTTTTACAATACTAGCAGCTCCCTCATGCTAACTTCCAATACATCCGCAATCTTTTTTAAGTCTTTTATGTGTGGTTGAGTTTTGTTGTTGCAGATTTTATTAACCGCATTTGGTTTGATGTCTAACTTGGCTGCGAGTTCCTTCTGGCTCATGTTTCTAATTACAAGCAGTTCTTTAATCCTGTTTAATCTTTCCATGACAGGTTCAATTAAGCTCAACACGAATCTTGTAGGTGTGTTCAAGGAAAATTAAATACCTTTTAACGTTGCTTACAACCAGTTCTGAACTCCTTTTGTCATACTTGAATACATGGTTCTCTAAATAGCTGATATAAGCCTCAATTAAGAGCTTGTCGATGTTTTCTAGCTTGGTTATACCAATGGTTTCAAGATGAGATAAAAGGTCGTGTATGTCCTTCTCAATGGCTTCTTTGTCGACTTGGAGAATCTCTTCAAATTCGCTGTAAGTCTTTTGAAATTCTTTTGATTGTAGTGGGAATTGTGGGGCTGTCATTGTTTTGTAATTGACTGCAAGCCCTGTACAGATTGTTGTTTTATAGATATAAAAAAGCGGGGGCTAAACTTCATTATCAAGGGAGGCTTACTACGGCCAACTAATCAAAATCCATCTAACCCCCACAGGGAGAAACATGAACGTCATTCGTGATTAGTTTTAAGATGTAGTAATTTCCCTTAATCAAATGATGTTACGCTAAAATCGTATATGTCTTAATTTACCTTCTTATAAGTTCGTTTTTAAGGTTGATGCAATTTAGGAAATTCTCTTGGACATTAATCGTGTAGTTAAACATATTGCTGTTTATACCTAGGATTATATATGATGTTTCTTATATTCGTTCTCCGCTACAGTTTCATGCTACTATTCGAATTTTATTAATATCTTAAATATTATTACTCGAACCTATGAGTTTAGATGACAATCTTACAAAAATTATTATTGCAGTATTAGCTCTTATAACTGTGATTGTGGGTGGCCTTTTTGTTTCAAAAAAAATAACACACAAAAGTAAATCAGAGAATACCACTTCCGATATTTCAATAAAAGGTAATGATAATAAAGTTGTAGGTGGAGATGATAATTCAAGTAGCTAATCATGAGCAGTAAAAACCTTCCAAGCATTTCAAGCGATAGTGATAGAAACCTTCCAAGTGTTTCAATTGAGGGCAGTGAGAATAAGGTCGTATTAGGAGATGATAATTCTAAAAAGAATACTTATCACTTTCAGAAAGGCAAACTAGCAACACTATTTGAAAGTTTGAAAGAAAAATTTGAAACAGGGGATACGATAACTAAAATTTCGGAAGACTTAAAACGATACAAGGATTCTCGTGACAGAGTGGATATTGAACAAAAACTTAAAAATGCAGGACGGGAGCATTTATTGGATGATTTTGTTTGGCTTAAAGACCAGTACTTTAGGAAGCTTACGAAATTTCAGTTCTTTGAACCAGCACAGGAAATTCATGCATTTATTTTAGGAATTGTATTTGAAAAATTTCGGAGTTTGATTTATCCCATGATTAGAAATAAAAGTTCGGAGGAGGAAATATTAAAAACTATCTCAGTTGAAATCACATCTCCTATAGTTAGTCTAATAGAGGCCGAAGGATGTGACGATGTTATGGGGTTATCGGCTACAGATGTTGAAGGGATGATTCACTTCCTTACTGGACAATGTCATTTAAAGTGGGAATTATGATTATATACCATCAAGCTTTTGATTTATATCATACCGTTTACAGAATGGTGCAGCTCCTCAGTTATTTTAAACGGAAAGATTATGTTGAGTTGGATAGATTAAGGATTTGGGATTACTATTTATTATTCCCGAATAAAATTTCAAATATTACTTTAAAAAGAGAGGAGAAGGACATTAAAGCATTGATAAAGAATCTAATTGTTAGAGATAGTAACCCTTACGAGGAAATTCAAGATGATAGAAAAATGTTTGAAAAAATCAAGCCATATCAATTGACAGCCATCAAAAGCCTTGCGTCATATGGCATAATTAACAAAGATTATTTAGGGACAAATCGGATTACCACTATCTCTACTGAGAAGTTAGAAGAGTATTTGTCAAAATTGGAATTGTTAAGTCCGCAAGAGGGAAATGCGATGAAGCTGCTAACTTCTCATTTTTACCAGATGTCTCTTTATGGTGCAGGCGGGTTAAAGGAAAGAACTAAACTCTTAGAAAGCAAATATGATGCGTAATAGCTTAGTACTAAATAGAATGATTATCTATAGCAATTCGGGTAAGATTGCTTATGACGAACTTTTTCATAAAGGAGTTAATATAATTAGGGGTGATAATAGTAGCGGTAAATCAACGATAACTCATTTTATTTTCTACGTTTTAGGTGGAGCGTTTAATGATTGGGTGAAAGAGGCTAAGCAATGTGCTTCTGTTATGGCAGAAGTCGAATTTGGAGGTGTTAGTCTTGTGTTGAAACGTGAAATAAACATCAGTGATAAAACGAAGAAGGCCAACGCACAAGAATCAATGTATATTTATTGGGGAAGCTTTAAGGATTTGGAGAATTCAGAAATAGAGCATGAATGGCACAAGTACGGATTTAGCACATATCCTGAGAAAAAAAGCTTTTCAAATGTTTTATTTGATAATCTGGATATTCCAATAGTTCAAGGGGAAAACAATATAACTTTTCATCAATTATTAAGATTGCTTTATGTTGACCAAGAATCACCTACAAGTTCATTATTCTATTACGAACAGTTTGATTCTTCTTTGACAAGAGAGACTGTGGCAGATTTATTACTTGGTGTATACAGTCAGGAATTATATGACAAGAAGCAAAGAAAGGTTGAGGTAGAGAAGGAGAGAGATGATGTAAAGAGAGAAATTAAGGTAATTAAGAGATTTATTTCAAATCCTAATGATTTGTTCCCAGCACATATTTTGACAAGTATTGAGAATAAAGAAAAGGAAAGGCATAAGAATGAAGAAGAGCTTATAAAGTTAAAGGAGGAAAATAAAAAGGTCAGATACACTGAAAAAACGAAATTGGACTTTGAAGGCTTGAATGAAGAGGTAATTGAACAGCGTAAAAAGGTTAGCAGTATTAATGATGATATTAGGTCGTACCAATTTGAAATTGAGGATTCAAAGTATTTTATCGAATCCTTGAAAAAAAAGATTAAAGCCGTAAACAATTCAATTATAACAAGAGAGTTTTTAGGCGATTTCCCTTTGGAATATTGTCCTGAATGTTTGTCTGATATTAGTGTTGAAGATACCACTGTTTGTAAGCTCTGTAAACAGAATGTTGATGAAAGTTATGGGGTGACTCAGGCTAGGAAAATTGAACAAGAATTAAGTTTTCAACTAAAGGAGTCATCAAGTCTATTGATGAAGAAAGAGAGAAAACTTGTAGAAATACAAGCCACATTTGATTCCGAAAAAATTAGTCATTTCCAGTTGCAAAAAAAGGTCAATCAAGCCTTGAATGATGTGAAATCCATAAGAGATGAAAGAATTGATAATTTGTATACAGATACAGGTTTTATTGAAGGTGAAATAGCACAGTTACGAACGCTCCTCGAAAACGCAGAATTATATCAAAGTTTTGTTAAAAAGAAGAGTGAATTGGATTCTGAGTTTAACAGTTTGGAGTCGAGTATTGAATACCTTCGTTCGGAACAAGAAAAGCAGAAACGCTCAACTAATGAGGCGATAGAGAAGAAAGGTCTGTACCTTCTGAATAATGATTTGAGAAGACAACAAGATTTTGCGGAGGCAAAAGAATTTAACGTTGATTATAGAAATAATCTTGCTTTTATTTCGGACAAGGATGCAAAATATTCAGCAAGCTCCAATTTCTATTTAAAGACAGCTGCTCGGTTTTCGATATTCTTGGCGTCTATGGAGTTAGAAAAAATGCGTTATCCCAGATTCATCTTTTGTGATAATATGGAGGATAAAGGGATTGAGAAGGAACGTGCTCAAAACTTTCAAAGGAATATAATAAAACAAGCGTTGTTGAATTCTACAGAAGAGTTTCAATTAATTTATACGACTTCATTCATACCTGATGAATTGGATAATACACCATATTGCGTTGGTGAATTTTATACGGAGTCGAGTCCAAGTTTGAAGAATATTAATTAGACTGAGCTTTCGATTTTTTGCTTGATTGCCCTGTAGTTTAGCTGTCTATTTCAGTTTGCTCAACCCTGCGTTTATAAGCTCTCTAGCCTCATTTATCTCGCTTTGAGATACACTGCCCTTGGTGGATTCAAACATGTCTCTAACGTCCACATCTAAAGCCTCAGCTATGCTTAATAGCAATTGAATCGTTGGTAGGTTCTTCTCTGAATTTATGTTGCTGATGGTGGTGGCAGATACGCCAACCTTTGAGGCCAACTCATCTCTGCTAATCTCCTTTAACCTCATCAGTTCCTTAAGTCTTAGTACACCCATATCAATCTAATTTCGGGTAAAAATAGTAAAAATAAAGTCATGCTTGATATAATGGAAGGTAAATACAATTATACTTGCTTTTCTGTAAAGTGTTGCTTATCTTTATTTCATATTAATAAAGCAGCACTTTACTAATAGAAAGATACGATGGCAAACACAATGGAAATAGCAAGGACAATCATTAAACAAATCAGATACGCAGATAAATGGGCTTTGGGAGCTTATGGAGCACACAACTATGTTGCTCTGCCTGAGACCAAGGAATATAGGGGAGGGTTGAGGTTTCAAGTAAGTGGGTTCCATCACAGCGGGTTCGTTATGATTAGCCTCAACTGGGTTGATACTTATGTTATTTCATTCCTTTCATATGAAGGTGATGTGGTTGAGCAATATGAGGATGTATACTGTGACCAGTTGGTTGATATACTAGATTACATTGAAGGGAAATGTGCAGTTTAAATAATTAATTCAACTGTCCCACCATGGGACACCTTACCATAAGTGGGACACTTTCTCAAAAGTGGGACACCTGTAAAAGGGGCTTTACGCTATTAAAAACAGCGATTTTTATTGATTTCATATTCTACTGTCCCACATGGGACACCTATTTAAAAGTGGGACACCTAAAGATATTTCATCTTTTTTTAAAAATATATACAGTATTTACTTGACTTACTGTGATTACATAGTATAATGGTAGCTCACACAATAACAATTAGTTAATTAAATAGATATGAAAACTGATAAAACTAAAGTCTTTACCATGAGAATGGATGAGGACACAAAGCGAAAGCTAGAATCCCTTGCTAGTTGCAAGGAATTCCGATACAATAACTCAGCAGTTATTAGAACTCTAATTCAAGCTGAGCATTTTAAAAACCAATTAAACGATGAAGTATAATGAATATAACACACAAGCCCCTAGTATAGAAACTAGCGTACAGGTAACAGAAATAAATAGTTCCCAACTAATAACACAGGAAGAAGAGCGTGAGAACCGCATAGGTGAGCGAAGCTTCCTTGGAATGATGGAGTTTAGCATTTATATGCCACCCATTACCTCAACTAAACCAAGTGCCTCAGTCACATTGGAGCAAGCTCATGATATTATATCTGACAACGATGAGGTCAGAAGACATACCAATGTCATTCGTGGTTTAGACACCAAGAAAGAGAAGGATGAATACAAGAAGGATAACTTACTTAGCATAACACCTTCTGGTCTGTTCGAAAAACGAAAGACCGAGAATATCATTGAATACACTGGTTATATGTGTATAGATATTGATGGCCTTGCTGAATCAGATGTTCAGCGCACTAAGGACTTATTGATATCAGACTCTCAGATTGAGACATTATTAATATTTGTATCTCCTAAAGGAACAGGTCTGAAATGGTTTGTACCAGTGGAGGAAGACATCAACCTCCATGATGGTTATTTTGATGCCATATCCAATTACTTAAGAGAGACATATAGTATTGAAGTTGATAAGGGATGTCGTGACATAGCACGAGCTTGCTTCTTATCTCATGACCCAGATGCTTTTATAATGCCTAATATTATTGAACATGGGGTTATTGATAAGAGCTTTATATCTCAATGGAGGAATAAGAAAGAAAACTCTGTTGAATCAAAACCAAGCAAAGCAGATAACAGTAAGGTATCAGAAGCTAATGATTTGGAGGAGGCCATATGTGAGCTTGAGAAAAGAGGCATTGATATAACCTCTGAGTACGATGATTGGTACAAGATTGGTTTTGCCTTCTGCTCAATGGGAAATGATGGTAGGTCATACTTTCATAGAGTTAGTAGCTTATGTAGTAAGTATGACTTTGATGCCTGTGATGACAAATACAATGAATTACTAGCAAGCTATGATGGTAAGGTTACCATGGGGTCATTCTACCACCAGTTAAAAGAAAATGGTATCTATATAAAGAAGAAGGAAAAGAAGAATGCTGAGGTTAAGCTTGTAGCATCGCTCCCTAGAACAGCAGGTGAAAGAATAAATGATGCTAAGAATATGCCAGACATTAAGTCTCTTCTAGGCTCTGTGATGGGTACTGGTGAGCTTCATATTCTCTTTGCAGATACTGGTGCAGGTAAGAGTGTATTTGCGACCCAAATAGCAGATGCGCTTAGTAAGGGAAAGGATGCAATCCCTACACTAAAGAATGAGATGGGAGAGCAGAGGGTGTTGTTTTATGACTTTGAACTTTCTGATAAGCAGTTCCAGACCCGATACACCAGTGATTCAGGTGAGTCATATAAGTTCAATGATAATCTATATATAGATAATATAGATTTTCAGAAGTTGGTAGAGGATAACCCTAAGATGGAACTGGATAGCTTGATGATATCAAAGATTAGTTCCGACATCGAGAGCATTAAGCCACAGGTGTTAATCATAGATAACCTAACCTATATAAGAACCCAGACCACTCAGGAAACAAGTGTTGCTCTTGATTTAATGAGAGAGTTAAACACTTTGAAGCGCAAGTATAGTATATCTATCATAGTGCTTGCACATACTCCAAAGCTTGCAAGAGGAACATATCTAACCTGCGATAACTTAGGTGGTAGCAAACATCTAGCGAACTTTGTGGATAGCATGTCTGCAATTGGTAAAAGCTCTCAAGGGTCAGATATAAGATACTATAAGCAAACAAAGCCGAGTAGGAATGCACCACTACTTTTGAGTGATGCAAATGTGATAACTATGCGTTTGAAGATGGAGGATTCATTCTTAGGATTCACATATATAGAGAATGAATATGAGTCCAATCATCTGCAAGTGGATAAACCAACCGAAATCAAAGAGAAGTCAGAGTTGGTGAAACAATTAAATACAGACGGGATGAGCTTACGTGCAATTGAAGATGAAACTGGTATTTCCAAGTCCAGTGTCAGCAGATATTTAAAAACCCCCTAAAACATGCTAAAAACTGCTGTCCCATTTCTGAGAGGTGTCCCACGTGGGACACTTACCTCGATTTGGGACACTTTTGGGACAGTTGGGACACCTGAAAAAGCGGCTTTACGCTATTAAAAACAGTTTTTTTCAGTGTTTTATACTATCTACTGTCCCATTTCTGAGAAGTGTCCCACTTTGGGACAAATGGGACACCTAAGTTTCACCATATCTAAATAAATATGATGGAAAAGTGTCTTCAATCCATTCACCACTACGTGTTGATTCTCAAAGTACCCTGATTTTGCACCTGCAACGGCATGTTCGCAGAAATATCAATGCTCCATACGTGAGAACGGCAGAACCAAAAGCGTTCTATGCGGTACGCTTTGGAGATGTTATAGCCTCATCTAGCACAGCTTGGTACATCTCACCTAGTGAAAAGCTTTTGTAGAGGTCTTGACCTGTTACCTTCGCTGGCTCTAAGCTCGCCCTTGAAGAAACGTTATTGAGGCGGTCTACCTCACGGCCTGTTTGATTTCCGTACTTGGTTCCAGTTGGATGGTCGGTAGCTCTTAATAAGAGGTTACTTCTTGCTTTAGCATTCTTAATTGATTTTAACTGGTGTTGCACAAAGGAGTTTAGTATTTGACCTCCGTACATATCATATCGTTCACGTTGCTCAGGGTTGCTGGGGGTATATTCATTGAAGAAGCTAACGAGCTTTTGAGCTTGGTTGACACTCATCTCTTTAAGGCCGAGATAGCGAACAACCTCATCAAATCCCAATGGAATATCCTCCGAATCCTCAGTATATCGGTGCTTATCAACTATAGCCTCTAGTTTCTTTAGAAGTGACTGGGGCAATTTTATATATTCTTTATCATCCATAATAGTAGTTTATTATAAATAGTTAGCTAGACCATTGGAATGACAAAGGGGCTTAGAAATATATCAATTTTTTTGCTCAGAATTTTTTTAGGGGGTATGCCTTTTTTTTCGGTGATTTCGAATTTTCAGGGAAAATAAATTGTAATTATTAGAGATGGTTTACACGGCAATCGGAGTGGGGTATATGGCAATATTACAACTGGACGCAGGCAGTCAATTATTATGTAGAGAAGTGACCTTGTGGATGGTTGAGTAATATACACAAGGTAGAAGGAAGGGGGTGTCCCTTCTTATTATATGTTACAAGTTCAAGTAGATATTATCAAGCTCTTCTTGTCTCAACCCAAGGTAAACACGTGTAATAGAAAGACTAGTGTGGTTAAACAGTTCACTTAAGTATATCAATGCTTTTTCGGATTCACCATTATTGGTGTAAACTCTTCTTCCAAATGATTTACGCAACGAGTGTGTGCTAATGTTAAGCTTCTTGTTTTCTCTTGAGAATACTTTCTTTAGGTTCCTGTTGATTTGTTGCCTAGAGAATACACTTCCTTTCTGACTTAGGAATACAAAACCGTCACGTTCACCACCCATCTTTTCAACGGCACTAGTGATGTTGTCGTTGAGGATAATCTCTCTGTTTTTCTTGGTCTTCTTCTCAACAAGATTCAATTTCTCATTCCTCAACTGTTTCCATGTTAGACCAAGGACATCCGATGTTCTTAAACCTGTATTGATAGAAACAAGAATGTACAAGCCCATCAACTCATTCTTAGCTTCCCTTATCAATTTATTTGCTTGAGCGGTTGCTCTATCAAAATCAATATAGTCAGATGTTGTAATGGTTCCTTTAAGGCTCATAGTTCTTTGTTTTTAATGTTTAACTAAATATACGAATAAATGCACACTAATACTAATATAGAAATGTAAATGTTCATTAATTATATTAAGTATTAGATAGCCCCTTGGAAACCCTTGTAAACCCTAGGATGTGGAAATAATGAACACTGCCTACATAAGTGGCTGTTATTAGAATATCTGTGTTTAGCCAACATTACGTAGTTTAGAGAATTGCAAGTATTGAGTAATTACCTTAAAAGTGAATTTCATGATAGAGTCAGACGACGAAGAAGTTTCAAATAATGAAATGGAAGAGTTTTTGGATGAATGGGAAATAGAGTTTATCCAAAACATTGAAGATAAGGACAAAGAAGAGCTTGAAGAAGAGGGAAGGGTAATACAGGATTACTTCGATACCCTTGTCGGACAATTAAACATAGCGGACAAACTTTTAGCTATCATCGAGAAGACAACAAAAGATGAAACACATGATATGCTCAATAAAGAGGAGTATTCTGGAACCATTAAAAAGCTAAGGGATATTACACTTAAATACGGAATGGTTACAGAGCAAATTAATAAGGATGTGATGCTCTTATATAAGTTCACCAGACGAATTAATTATTTCTGGCAAGATTGTTCGATTGAGGTTTACACGAGCAATTTTGAATTATACCAATTAGCAATCAAATCCGCCCACAAAAGCGTCAAAAAAAAGTTTATCATTTGTTATGCTTAAAATTTTCTCAGTGGTCAGGTTATTTTTAATAAAATCATGTAACCATAGTTTTACATTTTCTAAATTTTCA
>JABSPQ010000074.1 GCA_013214205.1 Flavobacteriales bacterium | reverse complement strand
TGGGTGCGAATAGCAAACAAATTACTACTATCTATAAAAAAAAGATGGAAAGTAGAAGAGTATCATAAGTCGATCAAATCCAATACGTGCTTTGCAAAATCACCATCAAGAACCACCACTACACAAAAAAGCCATTTTATACCTTCTATCGGAGCTTTCAATCGGTTTGAATTGATTAAAATGAGGAAGGGTAAAAATCATTTTTGCCTAAAACGCTACATAAATATTATGGCAATGAAAAAAGCAACAACCGAAGTACAATAGTTATTAACACCCAATTTAGCAAAAGTGGCTTAACGATGCGTAACATGAGTGAATAAAATTTAGCGTTTAATACCAAGTAAACCATAATACAAAAGGATTAAAAAAATAACCAGCCCCTAAATAGAAACTTCAACTTATGAATAAGAAAGAAATCATCGCCGAAATAAAAGAAAGCCCACACTCCAAAGTAAAAGTTGCCATTGTAGATATAGATGGTGTGTTGCGCGGCAAGTTTATGCATAAAGATAAATTTTTGTCTGCGCTTGAAGGTGAGTTTGGATTCTGCTCAGTTGTTTTTGGTTGGGACATGGCAGACGAAGCTTACGACAATGTGAAAGTAACGGGTTGGGATTCTGGCTATCCCGATTTTGAAGCGAGGATTGATTTAAGCACTTATAGAAAAGTACCATGGGAAGACGATGTACCTTTCTTCTTAGCCGATTTTAGTAAACAAACTGGAGATGCCTTGCCCGTTTGTCCGAGGAGTTTGTTAAAAAAGGTAATCAAGGAAACAGAGGAAGCTGGCTTCCATCCAATGTTTTCTCAAGAGTTCGAATGGTTCAACTTTATTAAGTCATCGGAAGGAGATGGCCCCGGCAATAATCTACAGCCCATAACCACAGGGATGTTTGGCTACTCAATATTAAGAGCATCGGAAAACAGCACATTCTTCCACGATCTATTCGAATTACTAGGAGATTATGGTGTTCCGTTAGAAGGCTTACACACCGAAACAGGGCCTGGAGTTTACGAAGCTGCTATTCAATATTCGGATGTATTGGAAGCTGCCGATCGAGCTGAGTTGTTTAAATCGGGCGCTAAAGAAATAGGCATTCAACATGATATTGTAGCCAGCTTTATGGCCAAGCAAAACAGTACTTTTCCTGGCAACGGCGGACACATTCACCAAAGTCTTTGGGATGCTAAAGAGAGCAACAACCTGTTTTTTGATGCAAAGGCAGAAGATAATATGAGCGATTTAATGCGAAGCTACATTGCTGGTCAGTTGCATTTTTTGCCTCACATATTGCCCATGTTTGCACCAACTATTAATAGCTACAAAAGATTGGTGGAAGGAGCTTGGGCACCAACAACGCTTACTTGGGGAATTGACAACAGAACAACTGCCATACGCGCATTGCCGCTTGGCGAAAAGGCTGCAAGGGTAGAGCACCGAGTAGTTGGATCGGATGTAAATCCATATTTGGCCATGGCAGCATGCCTTGCTAGTGGCTTGTATGGTGTAAAGAATAAGTTAAAACTCGACGTTCCTAAAACTGTTGGAAACGGTTATGAAAACCTTAAAAATGGTTCGCTCCCAACAAATTTATTAGAGGCATCAAATGCAATGAAGTCTTCGGAGTTGGCAATAGAATTATTTGGCAATACATTTGTCGACCATTTTACCAGCACACGTGAGTGGGAGTGGAGACAGTTTTCTAAAGAAGTTACCGACTGGGAAACAAAACGATATTTTGAAATTATATAACATAAATCAATGCTTGATTTAAACACAACATACGGCTTCAATTTTCCTACACCTATTAGGTTTGGAATTGGAGTAATAAAAGAATTACCCGCCTATTTAAAATCTCACGGTCTCAATAGTCCGCTATTGGTTACCGATCCAACTGTTGCCGATTTGCCTTTCTTTAAAGCAATTATAGCCGATTTAAATCAGAATGGAATTGGGTCGGAAGTGTATTGCGACATGCACAAAAACCCAGTTAAGTCGGATGTGTTGAACGGTGGAGATTTGTATCACAACACCAAAAGAGATTGCATAATTGGAATAGGTGGCGGTGTTGCCATGGATGTTGCCAGAGCAATTGCCCTTCGAATAAATCATACGAGAGACTTGTTTGATTACGACGACCTTACTGGAGGCGACAAATATGTAACGGAAGACGTACCTCATTTTATTACAGTGCCTACAACATCTGGTACTGGTAGTGAAGTTGGTAGAAGCGCCATTATTTCGGAAGAGTCTTCTAAGAAAAAACGAATTCTATTTCATCCTAAATTGTTGGCAAAAATTGTGTTTGCCGATCCTATGTTAACCATGGAACTGCCTTCTTTTATAACTGCGGCAACAGGTATGGATGCTTTAACGCACAATATGGAAGCGTATTTAGCCAAAGGGTTTCATCGCATGTGCGACGGGATTGCTTTGGAGGGAATCGCTTTGATATCTCAATCGTTAGAAGCTGCTACGCATCGTCCAGACAAAGAATCTAGAGCAAAAATGTTGTTGGCATCTTTAATGGGAGCGGTTGCCTTTCAAAAAGGTTTAGGCGTGGTGCACAGTTTGGCGCATCCTATGTCGAGTTTGTTAGATACCCACCATGGCTTGGCAAATGCGGTTAACCTGCCTTATGGAATGCAATTTAACTATGAAGGATTTGAAGACAGATTTGATAAAATGTCGGTTGCTTTTGGATTGGGAAACAATGCAGGAGACAAATTGGTAGATCATTTATTTGAATTGAATGGGAAACTGAATTTGCCAACCAAACTTTCCGACATAGAAGTAACAGAAGATCACATTGAAGAACTCTCTGCTTTGGCAGAAGCCGATTTTTGTCATCCGTCTAATCCAAAGCCTGTGAGTAGAGACAACTTTAGGGAATTGTATAAACAAGCTTTATAATAGTATATGATTAAGATTGGAGTAACCGCTTGCTTTATGTATCCCGATAAAACTAGAGCTGTGTTCGGACCCAAATCGTTGAGTTATATCGAAAATGATATGGCCAACTATATTACTCAGAAAGGGGTTTTACCTGTATTGATACCAGATGTTAAAGACGAATTCCTTGATGAGATTTTGAATGAATTAGATGGCATCATTATTCAGGGTGGTGTAGACATGGCTCCTCAATCTTATGGCGAAGAACCAATAGGGCAATGGCTTGGAGATGGAAATCGCGACCAATACGAACTGAAGATTTTAGACAACGCCATTAAAAACTCTAAACCAGTTTTAGGAATTTGCAGGGGCTTTCAAGTGATGAACGTTTACTTTGGAGGAACCCTTTACCAAGATACTGTCACACAAAATGCCGATGCAAAAGATCACCGATCGGCAGAGCTCTACGATACTGTCAAACATAAAATATATTTTACAAAAGGGAGTTTCTTAGACGAACTATATCAAGATGAAAAGGACCCGCATGTAAATACGATTCACCACCAGGCCGTAAAAGATTTGGGCAACGACCTAGACATTTATGCGACTTCGCCCGATGGATTAATTGAAGCATTCGGTTATAACAAAGAACCTGCGGGTAAAGTAACAGGAGTACAGTGGCACCCCGAGTTTTCGCCAACGTTAGGCAACCAAGTTGTAGATGCCGACAAATTGTATCAAGAACTTTTAAGCCACATTAAATCATAATATAATTCCCCAATGAAAATAATTAACCCAGCAACCGAAGAAATAATAGAGCATTTAGAAGAAGATTCTGCCGAAAGTGTAGCAGCCAAATTAAAGCTGTTGCAGGAAGGCCAAAAAGCATGGTCTGCAAGAACAGTAAAAGAGAGGCTTGCTTGTATTACCATGTTTGGAGAATTGATTAAGACGAATGAAGATTCTTTGGCAACCATTTTAACCGAAGAAACCGGTAAACCATTGCAACAATCTTTAAATGAAATTAGAGGAGCGCAAAACAGAATAGATCACCTGAGTAATAATGCTGAAAAGTGGTTGGCTTCCGAAAAGTTTACTGATACAGGAGCAACACACGAACATATTAATTACGAACCACTGGGTGTAATTGCAAATATATCGGCGTGGAACTTCCCGTACAACGTTGGCTACAATGTGTTTTTATATGCATTGGTTGCAGGTAATTCTGTGATGTACAAACCATCGGAATTTGCGGCACTTACAGGCAAACAATTCGAAATGTATTTGTGGCAAGCTGATGTTCCCGAAAATGTTTTTCAATGTGTTAATGGCGCGAAGGAGGTTGGACAACAAATTCTAGAGTTGGATCTGGACGGTTATTTTTTCACGGGTTCTTATCAAACAGGTAAGCACATTGCCAAAACGGTTGCACACAAATTGGTTCCTGTTCAGTTAGAACTAGGTGGCAAGGATGCCTTGTATGTAATGGACGATGTGGAAGATGTGAAAATGGCAGCGATTAACGCAGCCGAAGGCGCCTTTTATAACAACGGGCAAAGCTGTTGTGCTTTAGAACGAATTTATGTAGAAGAATCGATTTACGACACCTTTGTTGATGCATTGGTAACGGAAGTTGAATCGTATAAAATGGGCGACCCAGCAGAATTGGATACTTTTTTAGGAGCGCTAACTAGACAACAGCAAATTGAAGTATTGAACGAGCAAGTAAAAGATGCAATAGAGAAAGGAGCAGTTTTAAAAACGGGAGGAAAGGCTGTTGATGGTACTGGTTACTTTTACGAGCCAACGGTGCTCGCAAACACCAACCACACCATGCTGGTAATGACAGAGGAATCTTTCGGACCCATCATCGCCATTAAGCAAGTATCGGGTGATGAAGAAGCCACAACCGCCATGTTAGATTCTGATTTCGGATTAACATCAGCAGTGTTTTCTAAAAGTGAAGAAAGAGCAAAAGCCATCCTTGATCAAATGAACACAGGTACCGTTTATTGGAATTGCTGCGACAGAGTTAGTCCAGATGTGCCATGGTCAGGTCGGAAAAACTCTGGTACAGGTTCAACATTGTCCTCGCAAGGCATTCGGGCATTTGTGCAACCTAAGGCCTATCATTTAAGGTATTCTTAATGATTTCCTAAGTCGTTACTTTGGCCTGGTTTACGCATTTATCCAAGACGTCTTGCTCGTGATCCCGTTGGTACGGGATACACAGGTGCTCTTGTAGAAACTATAGAGAAGGCAAGGATCTCCGTTTTTTCTACAATACGTTTTATATCCCCAAATAATTCCTTATCCGAGGTTTTCGAGTCTGTTTGACTACTGGAGGCCAATGCTGCATGAGGACAAAAGAGAATAAAAACTTCGATGTATCCTTACCACCAATCTCAATCTCTCTGTTAGAAATATTCTACAACGTAGACAATTCTGACGTGTCATTACTAGATTAAATAACCCGTTATACATTCAAGTTACTCACATCACTAGCCGGTTAAACTATTTGGCATCATTATTTAGTTAATCGAAAGCATTTCAATTAAACATAATTACAATGCTTCAAGATTCTAATAAATACAACTTGAAAAAATCAACCTTAATAATAGCGATACTACTTCCGTTAGCCGTGTTTTCTCAAACTGGCCCAGGAGGAGTTGGCACAGCCGATGGCACCAGTAATTTATCGTTGTGGTTAGACGCCACTACTATAGCAGGTTTAAATGACGGAGACCCTATTACAACCTGGGAAGATCAATCGGAAAATGGATACGATGCTATTGGGGAAGTTGATGGTGGTATGGGAGCGGTAGAACCCATTTATTCTTCAAGCAACGGAGGCACCAATAGTAGAGCAGCGGTTACATTTAATAAAAGTGAAAAGCATTGGTTGAAAGTAACAGGCAATAGCGAGATTTTGCCAACTGCCGAACTAACGGTTTTTTGTACAGCTAACTTCGAAAACTCGAGTGACGATTGGGCAGGAATGCTGTTTACGGCAAACGACGACAAATGGGACGATGGTTGGGGAATTGCAGAAGAGATGATGGGAATGGGCGATGATGCTGGTGGCACCATGGCTGCTTGGGTAAATGATTACCAAGCCCCTGGTTGCAATCTCAATATAAGGGACGATTACGGAACCGATCATATTGGGGGAATCGTTTTTAGTTCGAATGATTTTACTGCATACAAAAGCGAGGATGCTTGTAGCGACAATGAATTTTCGGGACCTATTAATTACAATTCGGGAGGCATCAACAGTAATAGAGATTTATTGATTGGCAAAGCATTAGATCCTGTGTATTTAACTGGCGACATTGAAGAGATAATTATTTACGACAGGGCATTGAATGATGCTGAAAGAATTATTGTTTCCAATTATTTGAAAGCCAAGTATGGAATGATTTTAAACGCCAACGATGTATACGACGAAGACGACAACGAGGGGTATTATTACGATGTAGCAGGAGTGGGGCAAGCCGCAAATGGATCTGATCATACCGACGCTCAAGGTACTGGTTGGATAAGAATAAACACGCTTTCGGGATTAAACAACGGCGAGTTTTTAATGTGGGGACACAACAATGCTGCTTTAACTTTTAATACAGCCGATGTACCAAGTGGAACCCATAACAGGATTAATAGGCAATGGAGTGTGAGTGAAAACGGGGGTGATGGTGTTGGTACGGTAACACTAAGCATCGACTGTTCTAATTTTATTATTGGCGACGCCAACCATTTACAATTGTTAATTGATAACGACGATTCCTTCACGGATGCGAGTGCACACACTACAGGAGTTTCTTGTAATTCAACCACCCAAATAGCAACCTTTACCAACGTCGATTTTTCCGACAACGATCATTTTACCTTAGTGTCGTCATCTAGCAGAAACGTATTGGGTGGCATTTATTTCTCTATTGCTTCTGGTGCTTGGGATAATTCAAATACTTGGGCTTTGCATCAACGCGATGGCAATGCATGCTCGTGCCACCCAACAGGCAGCACCAACAATGCAGTTATTTCAAATCACGCCATCACCATGCAATCCGACCTTTCAATTACTAATTTAAAGATTGAAACAGGCGGCACCTTAACGTATTTAAACAACAATGTAGATTTAAGCATTGCTGGGAGTTGGTTGAATAATGGCACTTTTAATTCGTTAGCAGGTTCGGTAAAATTTAACGGAAATTCCGATCAGGCAATTGGTGGCGATGCTACAACATCCTTTTACAATTTAACGATCAACAATACGGCTGGCGGAGTGTCGCTAACGTTCGATCAAGACTTTATGGGAACACTAACCCTATCGACAGGTAACTTTACCACTACGGGGCACAATTTCACCATTGTATCCAATAGATCGGGTACTGGCCGAATAGCTGAAATAGCCTCGGGGGCATCCATTACTGGCAACATAACGATGCAAAGGTATTTCGCCTTATCTACGGATGGCAGTGGAGCAGCCTGGCGAGAATTGACTGCATGCATTGAAGGAGCAAGCGTAAACGATTGGCAAGATAATTTGTTAATCTGTGGCTTTTCAGGTGCTAGTAGTCAGGGTTGTGGAGAATTTATTTCGGCGTACTATTTCGACGAATCTTTAGATGGCGGAACTAGTACTGGCGGATGGCAAACTGTTGCATCTTCGACTCAAAGTACCTATGGACTCGGTGTAAGCGTGTATGTGGCAGACGAAAATTTCACTTTAGACGTTACTGGCCCACCCATTACAGGAGCTCAAATTTACAATTCGAGTTCTACACCCAAGTTGAGCTTTACCGATAATTACGAAGCCAACGACGACGAAGATGGTTGGAGTTTATTGGGCAATCCGTTCCCTTCGTCGCTCAACTGGAACAAAATTGAGGAGACCGACAAAGTGAACATCGACAATACCATTTATACCTACAACAATGCTGCAGGAAATTATGGTGCTTTTACAAGTGGCATGCCTTTGGGCACCAATGTAGTAGACGGTATTATTACGTCGGGGCAAGCATTCTGGGTGCATGCAAACGATACAAATCCGTCGTTAACTTTTAGGAAAGAGCACAAAGACGATACCGACAAAGCAATTATTAAATCGAACAAACCATTAAACTCCTTTTTAAAACTATCTATTACAGGTTCTGCTAACAGCCTCCGCGACGAAATGATTTTAATGTTTAATGAACACAGCACTGTAAACTCTGATAAAGGACTCGACGCCCTAAAAATGTATAGCTTCGATAGAGGTTCGCCAAGTATCAGTTCTGTTACACCAAATGGCACCGAACTGTCCATAAATTATTTGCCCGATACTGCTATGGATTATCTAATTCCTTTAAGAGTTAAAGTTGGCACAACAGGTACTTATAGCATAAACGTAGAAGCGATTGGCAAAATACCAACAGGGGTAGAGCTAATTTTAATTGACATGCTAACAGAAGCAAACACAGATTTAAAACAGATAAACAGTTATGATTTTTATATCTCCGATACCACTTCTGCACCACGTATGTTTCTTAAAATTAAAGGAACAGACGGGATCACTGTAGATGCTAAACGTACTGATAAAGATTACTTTCAACTGTATCCCAACCCCAATAGCGGAACTTTTTTGGTAGAGCTCGCCAAAAGCAACTTCGATTTATTGGTAATTAGAGATATAAACGGTAAATCCATTCAGCGAAAAAACATCGAAGGTCGCAACAAGGTAAAAGTGCACATCAACGAAGCTGGAGTTTACTTTTTAACCCTCAGCAACAAATCCGAATCTATTATTCGTAGGGTGGTAATTGAATAGGTCTGTAATATCTGATAACCCTGTACACGTTACCTGAAAAGAACTGGCTATTAAGCCCTCCTGATAAATCTGCAATAAGTTTTCCATATCCATATATAAATTTATCATTTATAACTTCGTAACATGAGTTAGTAAGTAAATTTTGCTTACCTTCGCGTTCCAATTTTCAAATACCTCTAACTACTCCAGCACCCCTGCACTAAGGGCAACACGATTTGGAAAGGCGAAAGCGCTAAGAGGTAAACTAAATTGGCGACACACCCGTACTATATAGTACCGCATTTATATATAATTAATGATTTATCAGAATAATCCTGCTAAGATTACTACGGCTCTATTGTTGGCTGCTGGCACAGGTAGTAGATTACGCCCTTTAACAGGCAACTTACCTAAATGTCTAACTCAAGTTAACGATACCGAAATACTAGGGCGTTTGGTAGAATGTCTTCACGAAAATGGCTTTAAACGCTTGGTAATTGTTGTAGGATATTTGGAAGAGCACATTAAATCATACTTGGCTATTAATGCTGGGGATTTAGAAGTAGAGTACGTTTTAAATGCAGATTACAGTACTACCAATAATATATATTCGTTGTGGTTGGCTAAAGACCTAATTAAAGAACCTTTTATGCTAATAGAAAGCGACTTGGTTTTTGAGGCAAATATGCTCGAAGGCATGTTGTATCCGGATAGAATTGCGGTTTCTAAAATACTTCCTTGGATGAATGGTACCACCGTTACTACAGATAGTGGCATTGTTAACAAGGTAACTTCGATTAATTTAAATACACTGGCACAGGTTGAAGACAACTTGTACAAAACGGTTAACATTTATAGCTTCTCGTTGGAGTCGTGGAAAAAAATAGTTACAGAATTAGATAAGTGGATTAAGGCAGGTAATGTATGCGACTACTACGAAGTCGTTTTCTCCGAAATGGTAGCTCAACAAGCATTAAATTTATCCTGCGTATATTTTGATCTCAACAAATGGTACGAAATTGATACCATTGAAGATTTAAACGAGTGCGAAAAAACACTTTACGGTAAAGGATCTAACACACAACTTACCGCATAAGTAGCCACCAATTCGTTTTAGAGATGAATAGCGCTCTTTATAAAAACATACCCAATATCGTTTCTATTTTAGGCGTATTGCCTTTGGTACTTTTGTTTACCGAAGGTGGCTTTCAATACTTAATTCCGTTAATTATTTATAATAATTTAATGGACGACTTGGATGGAATTTTAGCTGGCAAACTCAATTTAAGAAGCGATTTTGGAGCACGTATGGATAACGTTTGCGATTCCATTTCGCATACCATTATTATTATGGTAATAAGTGTGCAGTATGGCTGGTTGGCTATTGCTGCAGGACTAATTGCGGTAACAGCAGTGCAAGTTCGTTCTATATCAAGACTCGATCCTAATGTGAAAAAGGGGGGAGGCTCGCCAACAAACGAATTAATTAGGCATTCGTTATTTGCTTTACTGGTTGCAAGTTTATTTGGTTTTGATGCTACTTATTTATTGATTGGAATTTTCTTAATAAATGCAGCTACCATGTTTTTGCCATATCGAATGCCTTACATGATTCGTAGTATGACTAAACCTGCTTGGGCGGTTATGTTGGTTAACGTTACCATGGTAGTTGCTTGGTTAGTACCATATAGCTTGGTGCCAATAGCGGGAGCTTTTATTGCTGCCTATCTCTATTCGCTTGTTTACGCTTTAGTAAAGAAAGAAGCCTAATTCACGATTCGTTTAAAGCGGTAATTGCTTTATTAGTATTTAACCCCAATCACACATACATCATCAACCCGTTCTAACGAGCCTTGCCATTTATTAAAAGCCTCGGTGAGTAATTCTTTTTGTGTTTCCATTGGTTCGTTTTGGATGCTCAACAGCAAAGCTCTTAAAGCCTTTGCCTTAAACTTCTTTTCTACAGGCTTTCCGTCGGGTAGGTTTTCGCCTCCAAACTGATCTACAAAGCCATCTGTAAAAACATAGATGGTGTCGCCTTTCTGGAGTTCAAAAACGTGTGTAGTAAAAGGGAAGGGGTTATCTACTTTTCCAATAGGTGGCTTGGGTTTCCATAATCTCACCTACTCTAATAATCCAAAGTGGGTTGTGCGCACCAGAGTATTCAAGTTGATTGCCTGTTATGGCACAAAGGGCTGGAATTGCAACAAAATAATGGAGTTTAAGTTAAGCTATGCCGCCTGATTAAATTGATGATTATTGAGATTAAATTGTTCTATTGATTTGTTGCCTAAGTGGGAGTGCCTTCTTTTTCTGTTATACCACGTTTCCAGCCAGTCGAAAATTGACATTTCGGCTTCGCTTTTAGAAGTGTAACATTCTCTGTAAACGCATTCTGTTTTTAACGTCTTGAAAAAACTTTTCGGCCACAGCATTATCCCAGCAATTTTCTTTACGATTCATACTTTGGGTTACTTTACCTGAGAATGAGCCAAGGATAGCTGTGAATTTCGTACAAGCATATTG
>JABSPQ010000073.1 GCA_013214205.1 Flavobacteriales bacterium | reverse complement strand
ATCTTTGGATGTCAAGCAACAACTCAAATGGACTTAATAGACCCACCACTGTTGGTATCTACTATATTAAGTCACACCGAGATTCAATGCTTTGGTGGATCAGATGGAACGATAACTGGCCAGGCAACTGGCGGCACAAGTTTATCAGGAAATTATACTTACTCTTGGACACCAGCAGGTGGCAATACGGATGTAGCTACTGGATTACCAATCGGTACTTATACCCTTATGGTAACAGACGATAAGATGTGTACTGCAACGGCGGATCAGTTGCTAGTAGAGCCCATAGAGTTAACGATATCGGCTACAGCCACTAATTTAACTTGTTTTGGCAGTGGGGATGGCGAGATGGCTTCTTTGCCAGTAGGTGATAATTCACCTTATACTTATGCCTGGGCAGGTCCAGGAGCTTTTACATCGACAGACCAAAATATTACAGGGCTTGATGCTGGAGGTTATACGGTTACCGTTACGGATGCGAATAACTGTACTGCTGAAGCAACGGATACGCCAACAGAACCAGCTGCTATTGTAGTGACAACCTCTGGATCATCTCCTTCTACTTGTGCAATGCTTATTCCTGATGGTGCAGCATGTGTTTCTGGCACTACTGGCGGAGACAGTGGCCCTTATACTTACTTGTGGGATGATGCAAGTGCAAGCACTGCAGTTTGTACTGGCGGTGTTGGTGCTGGTCCCTTTACTGTAATTGTAACGGATGGTCTGGGATGTACAGGAACAGCGATTCAAATAATTAATGATTTGTTTGCTCCTGTGGCAAGTGTAACCCTTGCTGGGCCATATGAACCATACGAGCCTTGTTTCGGAGATTGCGAGCTTACTGCTGATTTAGTAATTGATCCTAATGGTAGTACTGCTCCTTATACAGTAGAATGGAGTGCAGGAAATGGTTTTAGCCAAGGTCCTACCGGCGTACCTGGATTGACGGATCAAGTGACTACTTTATGTGTAGGTATGGTATCGGTATCGGTATACGACTTTAATAACTGTCTTGATGTTGCTACAATAGAGATTTTGGAGCCGACTTTACTTGTCGTTCCGTTTAGTGATACGACTGCTGTAACGTGTTCTGGTGATGGCGATGGTGAAATAGAGTATGGGATTTCTGGTGGAACTCCCCCTTATAATGTTGATTGGAATGATAATTCGTATGATTTACCAAGTTTATCAACGGATCCTTACGATGTTACTCTTACTAATTTTGAAGGAGGTACTTATAACGTAATCGTAACGGATGCGCAAGGTTGTATTGAAACGATGGAGGCAGTAATAACTGAGCCAACAGCTTTAAGTGCAACATTTACTGAGACTGTTCCTCCAACATGTCTTTTGGATGGAACAGCAACGGCTACATTTTCAGGTGGAAGTGCCCCTTATGATGTTGTGTTTACAAATACTTCTACAGGTGATGTTGTAGAATCTTATACTGATGTAGTTGGCTCACAGATAACGGGTACTGTGTTAACTAGTGAAGGGAATTATACTGTTGTGATCACCGATAATAAAGGTTGTTCTATAAGTAAAACTGTAACGATGGGTGCAACGCCTGCACCTGTAGTAACTATTGCGACAGTTATGCCACAGTGTGCTGATGGAGATGATGGTGAAGTTAACGTAACCTTTACTGCAATTAATGGTGGTCCATACAATTTAGATTGGACATGGTCTAATCCTGTCGAGGATGCTACTCCAGAATCAGACGCAGGAAATGTCTCAGGTGTATTAGCAGCTTCAGCTGATAATATTTTACCATTAGGTTTTGAAGACGGTTCTATATCCGTCTCTGTTACAGATGTATTGGGTTGTACAGGTGTTAATACAGAGCCAATTGGAGAGCCTGACGTTTTAACTATTAGCGCTTCCGTTTTGGATGACTATTATGTGGTAGATTGTTTTGAGAATACGGATGCAGAGTTGGTTTCAAGTCCATCGGGAGGAACGCAGCCATATGAGATCACTTGGACAGATGCAACGGCACAAGAAGTAACCGATATTACTCAAGTAGGAGCTGGTACTTATACTGTAAATGTGTTGGATGAAAATGATTGTCCAGCTACGGATGTTACTT
>JABSPQ010000072.1 GCA_013214205.1 Flavobacteriales bacterium | reverse complement strand
GGTTAAGAACAACGTATTCTTGGATAAGCCCTTTTAATGTTAACCGATATTTAGATGAGTTTTGTTATAGAATTAATAGGTCGCAGTCTAAGAGCAATATTTTCAATAACCTAATAGAGAGAATGGTTAATTCAGATAAAACATATCAAGATAAATCAATATATAGCTAACTGCTTACCTCTGTAAATAGTAATTAGATTTAACTTATGAATGTAAAAACTTATCTCCTTATAGCTATTCTCCAATTTATTATCTTCTTCGGTTTCGGACAAGATTTAACTGGAGACTGGCATGTACTATTAGACTTACCAAGCAGCCCACAACGCTTCATTGTACACCTCAAAAAAGATAGCAATGGCATTAAAGCCAGTTACGATAATCCCGAAAAGGACTTATTTAATATAAATCTAGATTCGTTAACATGCGACGGAACAAGCATCTATTTCGGCAATAAGAGAATTTCATTTAAAGGCATTGTAAATACAGAATCACAAACCATTACCGGAATTTACTTTTACAAAGGAGGCCAGTTATTCATTACCTTAGATAGAATACCAATTCCTATTCAGAAAAAAGGTTCTGCTTATATTAAAAAGCACTACGATAAGCAAGAGGTTTACATCACCATGCGAGATGGCGTAAAGTTGTTTACCTCTATTTACACACCAAAAGACAAATCGGAAAAGTCGCCGATATTAATGCACAGAACGCCTTATACGGCCGAAGAAACCGAAGAGGATTACAGCTATCGTTTAGTTGGTTCAACCCGATTTTTGGAAGAAAACTACATCATGGTTTACCAAGATGTGAGAGGGAGATTTATGAGCGAAGGAGAATATGTGGAGATCAGACCTTTTATCCCCAATAAAAAAGGTAAGCAAACCGACGACAACAGCGACACGTACGATACTGTAGATTGGTTAATCAAAAACGTTGACAACAACAATGGCAATGTAGGAATATCGGGCATCTCCTACCCTGGCTATTACTCTACTGTAGCGTTGCCAAATGCGCATCCAGCATTAAAAGCATCGTCGCCACAGGCACCAGTTACCGATTGGTTTGTAGGTGATGACTTTCACCACAACGGAGCATTTTTTCTGATGGACGCCTTTAACTTTTTCTCATGGACACCCAAATCCAATCCTAAATTAACAAGAGAATGGGATCGGTCGTTTACCATAGATGAGTCCGACAATTATAATTTTTATAAAAATATGGGGCCGCTTAAAGATGTTGGAACCAAATATTTTGGCGATTCAATTCCCTTTTGGAAAGACTTAATGGCGCATCCAAACCTAGATGATTGGTGGAAGGAACGACTGATATTACCACACCTAACCAATATAAAACCAGCGGTTTTAGTTGTAGGTGGCTGGTTTGATGCAGAAGATCTTTACGGCCCATTAAGAACTTACGAGGCCATAGAAAAACAGAATAAGGAAAACAACAACCGATTGATAATGGGCCCTTGGTCTCATGGGCAATGGTCGAGAAACAAGCAGCAGAACCTTGGCAACATTCATTTTGAAAACAATACGCAAGAATATTTCAAAAAGGTAGAGATGAAATTCTTTAACTACTATTTAAAGAACGAGGGCGAAATGGACATTCCCGAAGCGTCTATATTTTTTACTGGTGCAAACGAATGGAAAACTTTTGACAGCTGGCCTCCTAAGGAAGTTGATCAAAAACAATTGTATCTAAACTGCAATGAAGCCCTTTCGTTTACCGCAACCGGACAAGCAGATTGTTTTGAAGAATACATAGCCGACCCAAATAAACCTGTGCCCTACACAGAAGATGTGCACCCGAACAGAACTACAACTTACCTTACGGACGATCAAAGATTCGCAGGCCGTAGAAACGACGTGATGGTTTACCAAACCGAAATTTTAACAGAAGACATTACCATTGTTGGCCCCTTAATGGTAGACTTATTTGTAAGCACATCCGGCACGGATGCAGATTACGTCGTAAAAATGATTGACGTATTCCCTGACAAAATGGACGACTACCCCTCCAATAAAAAAGGTGTACCAATGGGAGGTTACCAAATGTTGGTGAGAGGTGAAGTAATGCGTGGGAAGTTCAGAAACAGCTTCGAAAAGCCCGAACCGTTTGTCGCCAACGAAGTAACTGAGGTTGCGTTTGAAATACCCGACTTGGCCCACACGTTTAAAAAAGGACACAGAATTATGATTCAAGTACAAAACTCGTGGTTCCCTTTGGTAGATTTAAATCCTCAGACTTTTGTAAATATTTACGAGGCCGACGAAAAGGATTTCATTAAAGCAACGCACCGCATTTATCATGATGAGAAACGGCCTTCTAAGGTATCGTTTAGTGTGTTGAAACAGTAAGAAAGTGTAATGTAGCTACGCATGTACCTCGCCATTTAACTAAATGTTCCAAGTTGTCATTTGCAATGGCAACAAGCCTATATGCCAATTACAAAAGCAACAAGCAACACAAAGCTTTCCATTAAGACTTTTTATTATTATTCCGATTGCCATTGTAAATGACAATCTGCATTTCGTTGGCTATTTGGCAATGTGGTTAAGCTTACACCTCAATTGAAATATTTACTTTTCCTCCCAAACCTTTTTCAACAATCTCGAAGAGTGTTTTTAAGGTGATGTTGCTGCTGTTATTCTCTACTCTAGAAATATAGGTTCTTTTTTTATCTACAAGATCACCCAATTGCTTTTGTGTTAATTGCTTTTCTTCGCGAGCTTTCTTTAATAATAAACCAATTTTGAATGACTCAACTTCTCGTTCAAGGTCATCACGTCTTTCAGTTCCTTTTTTACCGTAAACATTGTCTTTTATTCCTTTCCAACTAGTAGTATCCATATTATTACCTCTTTTTTGATTCATAATATTCAGCCATTAACTTAATCGCTTTGTTCATTTCTTTGGGAGGTGTTTTTTGAGTTTTATTTACGAATCCATTTAATAAAATCACCAACTTCCCTTTGTCAAAAAAACAGAACACCCTCCCAATATTAGTTCCCAATTTAATTCTTGCTTCATACAAGCCATTCGTGCCTGACAGCGCTTTTAAATATGTTTTGGGAACTCTTCCTAAAGTCTCAATGGCTTCAATTGTTTTAAAGATTTTATCCTGAACCTTAATAGGTTGCTTTTTCAAAAACGCTTCAAAATGATTCTGAAATGCAATTACTGTCCTGATGCGTTCCATTACGTTAAAGGTAACTTAAAAGTTACCTATTTGCAAGTTATTTTATTGAACGGAATAAGTTCAATGTTGTAAAATATTAAAACCAATTATCTCGGAATAATAACTCAGGAAGGTGTAGCGGCTGGCGAAACTAATAAATTACTTGTTAATAAAATAAAAATTACAACTAAGGGATAAACTCAATATACAGTAAATACCCCCTCAGTCACGACCTGCGATCGGACAGCATCCCCTGAAAGATCAGGGGAGTTACTTTTACATTCGTTTTTAATTTACCTGAATGTTTGTTGATAAAAGCACCCCTCCTGTTTCTAGGAGGGGAAAGGATTTCTATCGTGAAACGAAGAAATTCTGGGGTGGTTATTTTAGAAATTAGTAATAAAAAAACTAATTTCACACCTCACAAAACATTTCAGCTTTGTCCAGAAAAAAGCAAGTTTACAACATACCCCAGCTAAAAGTTTTCCGAAGAGAATTAAGAAACGAAGCTACTCCGGCAGAAGTGGTTTTATGGGAATATCTGAAAGGAAAACAACTCGATGGTTATAAATTCAGAAGACAGTGTAGCGTAGATAATTTCATCCTCGATTTCTATTGTCCAAAAGTAAAATTAGGGATTGAATTGGATGGTGCAGATCATTATACAGAATCTGGAATCATTAAAGATTATGAGCGCACGGAGTATTTAAATCAAAAAGGGATTAGAATAATTAGGTTTGAAAACAGAGATATTTTTGAACATATTGATGGGGTGTTGGAAGAAATTAAAAGAAGATTGGTTGGATAAACTTGTTTAGCTTTTGGGTACACGAACCCCTCAGACCAGCCTACGGCTGCCCAGCATCCCCTGGAAGATCAGGGGAGCTACTTTTTATATACGTTTTAATTTATCTGAATGCCTGTTGATAAAAGCACCCCTCCTGTTATTAGGAGGGGAGAGAAATTCGCGCGAGTAGCGGCGAAGTTCTGGGGGTGGTTATTTTAGTAATCACTAAAAAACTACCCTGAAATTTATTTAAACACTCTCAAGAAAACATTTGGGACAGAGCCCTAATTAAAGCTCCCAGTAGTAACACCCTTCCCTTTATACTTCCCAGAATAAACCAACGACAATTCCCAGGCTCCTCTTCCGCCGCTGAACTCGTTGAGAGGGGAAGTGTTTACGTCGTAGCTCATGCGGAAGACGTAATCGGCATATTTTACGCCAACGTTGAATATGATGGCATCCCAAACTCTATAGCCCAAGCCGCTGATAAAATCGAACTCGGTATCTTTTATGTGATATACTGTTAGGACATTGATAACGATTTCTTGCGCTTTTGCCTGATTCATGTACAGCAGACTTGGCGTAAGTTTAAATTTACCTTTTACAATGTCTAAATCGCTACCTACATTAAGTACAAAGCGCATAGGCAAGTTTCGTTTGTCGCCAGTAAACGATTCGTTGGGCATGGTAACATGATAGATAGAGAAGCCACCGAATGGTTGGTACTTTTCGTTGCCGTTGTACTTATAGTAGATACCCAAACTGGCATCGAACCGAATAATGCTGTTGTTTCCAACGGCATCTACAGATGTTAAGTTAGGATCGAGTCCGCCACCAATTGCCGAATACTGATCTTCGAATAAGAAGTTAGATGGATCGTAACTTTTTGTAAAAAAGCCCAATTGAAGCCCTACCGATAAGTTTTGTGTGTGACTTAAATCATCTATAATTCGGTAAGAAACTGATGCCGCACCATGCAATGAATTGAAGTGGCCAATGCCCGATCGGTTGTTGATGAGCAAGCCGCCTAAGCCCCATTTCTCCATAAATACTTGATCGTAACCAATTGCATCGGTTGTGTATGGTTTGGTGGTAACACTCCTCCACTGCGACCTGTGATTTACGTTTACACGAAATCCCGCACCTGGTTTAAAGTAGATGCCAGTTAACGCAGGGTTGAAGTATTGCGGTGCAGCCTCGTATTGAGTGAGGTGAAAATCTTGAGCTGTAAGTTGGTTGGCAACACACAGCACGATAAGTACAATAATAATCTTTTTCATAGCTACTAGTGATTAATTAATGTTATGTCCAATGCCTTACTGAATGTCTGTCCATCTATTCGCTCGCCCACAAAAGTGACAACATATGTGCCGGCGGGTTGCAGCTTGCCATTAATGGTTCCATCCCAGCCTACATCCTGACTGGAAGATTTAAAAATGAGGTTACCCCATTCGTTGAAGATGTTCAAATTATACTCGGTAAATGGTCCACCAAGTATTCTAAACACATCGTTATAGCCATCACCATTCGGGGTAAAAGCCGTTGGGATGTCAATTGGCATTACCTCATCATTTACAACTGTTATTACCTGCCTCGAAGTATCCGAACATCCATTGGCACCTGTTACCAGCAATACAACAGTGTCGGTGCCCATGGTGGCATAAGTGTGCGAAGTATCTGCAACAAATGCGCTATCGCCATCTCCAAAGTCATACACCCAATCTATTGCTCCAAACGACAGATCGGTAAATTCTACTGCAACTCCTACATCAACAGGATTCTCGCTTATGTCGAAATCAGGGATTGGCAAATCAATGATGGTTACAACCATGGTATCCTCAACTGTTACAGCACTACATGCATTACTACCTGTTGAAGTAAGGTAGAAACTCACAGTTCCCAAGTTGATATCGAATTCACCGAACATGTATGCCGCATTAATAGTAGAACTGTCGGAAACAAATTTGCCATCGCCCGAAGCAGCCCAAATGCTTATTGAATCATTCACAATGGATCTGTTTAAGAACACGATGTCGTTGGCACAAACCGTTTGATCGGCAAGCGGATTGATTACTGGGATGGGTACAATTGATAATGTTATTGTATCACTCATTGGAATACAAGCGAACGTTGCTTCCAGCACAAGCACCACACTTCCGTTAGTTAAATCCTCATCGGATGGAATGTAGTTGGCATTCAAATCGGTGCTATCTGGTTCAAAAGTTCCACTGCCTTCAAATGCTGTCCATGCGCCAGTGTTAGAACCACCGCTAACATCTCCCTGCAACGTTGCCCCAGCAGAACAAATGGCTCCATTACCCCCTGCATCTACAGAAGGAACATCGAAAATCCTCACAATTACCGTATCCGACACCGAAGCACCACATGTTCCATTATTTGTGGATTCTAAAACAAGTGTAGCCGTGCCTGCTGTAATCTCGTCGTCGCTAAAGCTGTACGATGTACTTAATGTGGTATTGTTGGGCGAGAATGTTCCCGTTCCTGTTCCTAAGCTTCTCCATGCTCCAGTAGACGAACCGCCTGACACCGTACCCACAAGATCAACCGTAGATTCGCCCGTGCATATAAAACCGTTGGGGCCAGCATAAGTAACAGGTACTGGCGAGATGTCTATCAACACCGTATCTGTGCCAGCAGCACAAGTACCGTTGTTAATAGATGTTAAAACAAGTTTTACACTCCCGATAGCAACATCTACACTATCGAAAGCATAATTGGCTATTAATGATGAATCTGACGAAAGGAAACTACCTCCACCCAAAGATGTCCAAACACCAGCGCCTGTAATGCTAACAGTACCCTGCAAGCTAACCGTATCGGTAGCGCAAATGGTTTGTGTTGCTCCTGTTTCTACCACTGGGCCAGATTCGAAAGTAACAGTAAGTATACTACTTGCCGCCGGACATGTACCATTATTTATGGTTTGTAATGTTAAATCTATTGCACCTAATGCGACATCTTCCACACTCGGATTGTAGGTTGTGGTGAGCAACGAATCATCTGGTGCAAATGTACCCGTACCAGCAAGCGACGACCAAACTCCAGCGTTTGTGCTGCTAATTCCTGCAAGGTCTACGGCAGCAACTCCACAAGAAGTAATGTTGATTCCTGCATAAACAGTTTGCAGGGTGTCGATGGTAATTAGTACCTCATCACTAGCCGCCAAACAAGTACCCGCTGGGGTGTTTGTAGTTAAGGTAAGCAATACAGAACCCGCAATTTCTTCGGCCGCAGTTGGCGTATAAGTTGCATTAAGCGATGATGTATTTGGTGCAAATGTTCCCAAGCCACCACTCCAAGTACCTGATGTTGCAGCTCCCCCTACTTCGCCAGATAGCGCAGCAGATGAACCAAGGCATATTGCCATGCTTGAACCTGCTGTAACTGTTGCATTCTGTTCAATGGTTACCGTAGATGAATAGGTAGAAGCATTACAAGTGCCCGATGCAGCAATTGTATTTATCACTTCATAGGTTCCGGCTGGTGTTGCCGTTAAATCAATTTTGCCTGTGCTTGCCGATACGAATACAACACCTACAGGTAAAGAACTAAACACGCCTGCACTAGCCTCTACTCCAAATACCGGAGAAGGGTTTGTGGCGCCTGCACAATACGATGCATCTAAAGTAAATCGAGCATCGGCAGAATCGGTTATGGTAATATTCATGGAAGCAGTATCCGGACATGAGCCGTTGGTAATATAAGTAACACTGTATGTTTGTACTGTGCTTACGCTTACATCTATCTCGCCCGTTGTGGTATTGCTAAATATCAATCCAGCTGGGCTCGATGTGAAGTCACCAGGAAACCCACCAGTAATGTTTGCAACAGGATCTATTCCGTCTTCGCAATAAGTTCCCGAAGTATAATCGAAAGTTGGATCTTCACTATTTATTGTAATGTTGATTGTACTGTTTGCATCTGGACAAGCACCACTAGCATTAGATGCTGTTAGGGTTAAAGTAGCTAGTCCTGCATCTATCTCCGATTGAGCAGGTGTATAAGTAGCATTGAGTGTAGTATTATCTGGCGAGTATGAACCCAAACCACCCGACCAACTTATGTCGGTTACCAATCCCTCTACCGAACCATCAAGCACAACTGGAATACCTGCACAAACTGTTTGATTTTCTCCTGCATCTGCCGTAATACCCAACTCTATAGCAATAGGTACATCGCTACTTGTAGTGGCGCAAATAGCCGATGTATCATCCACTACTAATGTTAGAATTACAGAGCCATTGGTTTCTTCTAATGCTGTAGGAGTATAAGTTGCATCAAGAGATGAGAAGTCTGGCGTATAGGTACCATCTCCTCCAATCCAGAAGCCATTAGTTGCCGAACCGCCAACTGTTCCTGATAAATCGGCTGATGTACCCGAACAAATGATTTGATCTAAACCTGCATATGCAGTAGGCATCGCACTAATAATAACAGTTGAAGAGCTTTCAACAGTCAAACAAGTTCCGGAAGCGGCTATCGTGTTTGTCACCGTATATACTCCTGCAATACTTGCCAATAAATCTATTTCTCCAGTTGTCGTATTCACAAATACAAGTCCGGCTGGCGAACTGGTAAATGCTCCGGCACTTGCACCAGTTCCAAAATCAGGAAGCGGATTGGTTTCCGATGCACAATATGGTCCGTTGTAGCTAAACGATGCGTCGGGTGCATTTGTAATTGTTATGTTAATGGTGCTATTATCAGAACATGCACCACTTGTGGTAAACGTTAATGCGTAAGTTCCCAAGGCGCTTGCACTCACATCTAATTCGCCAGTACTAAAGTCTACAATAACCAAACCTGCAGGCACAACGCTAAACAAACCAGTGGCTCCTCCTGCTAAATTTGCAACTGGGTCGGTTCCGTTTAAACAATATGTTCCCGAACTATAAGTAAAGGTTGCATCGTCTTGATCAATTGTAATAACCATAGAACTTACTGCCGCTGGGCAAGCACCCAATCCGTTATCGGAAGTTAGTATCAAAGTAACCTCGCCTGTATTTTCTTCACTAGCATCAGGCGTGTAAGTGGCATTTAATGTAGTATTATCTGGCGAGAAAGTTCCAGCACCTCCACTCCATATCCCAGTAGTTGCCGAACCTCCAATACTTCCCGAAAGCGTAACCGTAGCTCCTGCACATATATTCTGATTTGTTCCAGCATCAGCCGTAGCACCTTCTTCTATGGTAACAGAAGAGTAATGTGAAGCTGCTGCGCAACCTCCCGAGGCAACGATTTCGTTAATTATTACATACGTTCCGGCATTACTTGCGCTAAGATCAATTTCGCCTGTGCTCGTATTTGCAAATACCAGACCCACAGGATAAGGACTGAATACTCCTGCGCTTGCGCCAGTTCCAAATGTTGGAAGCGGATTGCTTTCCGTATTACAATACATGCTATTATAACTAAATGTAGCATCTGGTGTATCGGTTATGGTGATGTCCATTAAGCTACTTGAAGGACAAGGGCCCGTTGTGGTATATGTTAAATAATAAGTACCCAATGTGCTAGCACTTACATCTATTTCGCCTGTACTTACATCTGTAATTACCAAGCCAGCAGGAGAGGCGCTAAACGATCCAGCAAAGCCACCCGTAATGGTTGCCACGGGATCAACGCCGCTTACACAATGTGTGCCCGAAGCGTAGGTAAAAGAAGGGTCGTCGGTTGCTGTTACAGAAACCACCACCTCAGTTCGTGCACCTGTACAGCCCAATACTGTTGTTTGTGCATAGTACGTTGTAGTTAACCACAAAGCAGGTGTTGCCAAACTACTGCCCGAGGCTAACAAGTTACCACCTGTAGCAGCATCATACCACTCGTAATCGCCTCCGGGTGCTGTTGCTGTTAATATAGTACCAGTGCCTTCACATACAGTTGTACCTACTGCAGTTGGAGCTAAAGGACTAGGGTTAATGTCGATAGTAACACTTTCGTTTACTGCATTACAAGCTCCACTAGGGTTGTTGGTGGTTAATGTAAGCGTTACCGAACCTGTAGCCTCTTCTCCAATTGTGGGCGTATAAACTGCATTCAAAGTAATGTTGTCGGGAGCAAACGTTCCTGCTCCTCCACTCCAAGTTGCACCTGTTGCAGATCCTCCAATACTGCCTGCAAGACTAACAAAAGACCCAACACATATAATTTGATCATTACCTGCGCTAACAGTGGCACTTTGTTCGATGGTTACCGATTTCGTGTCCGCTGCTGCAATACAACCTGCAGATGCTACAATTGTATTGGTAACATCGTAAGTACCTGCGTTGCCAGCTGCCAAATCAATTTCTCCTGTAGCGGAATTAACAAACGTTAAGCCAGCTGGCGAAGAAGTAAAGATTCCGGCACTTGCTCCGAGTCCAAAAACTGGAGAAGGATTTGAACCATCCTCGCAATACGGTCCTGCAAAGCTAAATGTAGCATCTGGTGCTCCCGTTACAGTTAAATTAACATTTTCGCTTACTGGGCACCCCCCTGTAGTTGTAAATTCAATATTGTATGTACCTACTGCAGTTGCACTAACATCTACCTCGCCTGTTGTTGCATCTATAAATACCAACCCAGCTGGTGTAGCTATAAAGTTGCCTGCAAAACCGCCAGTAATTGTAGGAGTTGGATCGGTACCTGTAATACAATAAGTTCCTAAAGCATAGCTGAAAGAAGCATCGTCTTTACTTAACGTAATAATCATTTGAGCACTCTCTGCACTACAAACCCCAACTGGAGCATCTGTTGTTAAAATAAGTGTTACCGTACCTGCCAACTTCTCCGCCGCAGACGGTGTATAATCCGCAGTAAGGGTTCTGTTGTCGGGAGCATAAGTTCCGCTACCTCCGCTCCATGAAGCACCAGTTGCCGAACCTCCAATTACTCCTGCAAGCGACACTGTTGTGCCCACACATAGTGATTGGTTTGCCCCTGCATCTACAGTAACAATTTCGTCTATGGTAACATCAAAAACGTCGACATCCGATACACAGCCACCTGATGCAGCAATGGTATTGGTTACCGTATATGTGCCTGGCGTACTTGCTGCCATGTCTATTTCTCCTGTTGATGTATTGGTGAAAATCATTCCAACCGGTGCAGCACTAAAGACTCCTGCACTTGCGCCAGATCCCAAAATGGGTAGTTCGTTGGCGCCACTTTCACAAACCGGACTGTTGAATGCAAAGGCTGCTTCGGGTGATCCAGTAATTGTAATAACGGTATTGCTACTTGATGGACAAGGACCTGTTGTGGTATAAGTAACAGTGTAGCTATCCAACAAACTTGCATCTAAATCTATCAGTCCGCTGTTTAAATCTAACATAGCAAGTCCGGCTGGGCTTACAGCAAATGTTCCGGGGAAGCCTCCAGTTATTGTAGCCGTTGGATCGATTCCGCTTAAACAATAAGTTCCTGATGAATATGTAAATGACGGATCATCTGTTGGTGTTACATCAACTACCACAGCAATTCGTCGGCTTACACATCCCAATACGGTTGTTTGTACATAATAAGTAGTGGTGGCAGACAATACAGGTGTGGTATAACTGCTGGCCGAAACCAATGCAGTTCCACCCATAAAATTATTATACCATTCGTAAGTTCCTCCCGGAGCAATCGCACTTATTGTTGCAGTGCTGCCATTACAAACTGTTGTACCTGCTGCCGTAGGTGCTTCAGGAGTAGGATTAATGGTAACAAGCAAACTGTCTATAACCGAGCTACACACTCCTGTAGGATCATCGGTAGTTAAAAACAACTTTACCCAACCTGTAGCTATTTCTGTTGATGTAGGTGTATATCTTGTAATTAAAGTAGAATTGTTAGGCGAGTATGTACCTGCTCCGCCCGACCATGCAGCACTGGCTGCCGATCCACCTATTTCTCCCGAAAGTTCAACATCGTCCCCATCACATATCGTTTGATTATTTCCTGGATTTACCGTTGCGCCAGGTTCTATTACAACAGTTGCAGAAGCGAGTGCCTCAGCACAGCCACCCGAAGCCACAATTGTGTTGGATATTGTATAGGATCCTGCTACCGTATTATTCAAATCAATCTCGCCAGAAGTTACATTCTCAAATGTTAACCCCGCAGGCGATGCACTAAAAGTTCCTGCACTTGCATCCACACCAAAAGCTGGAAACGGATTGGTTCCATTTTCACAAAAAGGATCGCTGTATGTAAAGGTGGCAATTAACGAATCTGTTAATGTTAGATTAACGTTGCTACTGGTTGGACAAGCGCCACTGGTTAAATATGTAATTGTATAAGTTGAGATGCCGCTTGCACTCACATCTATCTCGCCAGTAGTGGTATCTTTAAATATTAAGCTTATAGGCACAGCGCTAAAAGCACCAGGGAAACCACCTATTATTGTTGGTATAGGATCAATGCCGCTAACACAATATGTTCCTGAAGAATATATAAAGGCAGGATCGTCTGTTGGGGTAACTGTTACCAAGTCCGCCGACCTTGGGCCAGTACATCCCAGCATGGTTGTATGCACATAATAAGTTGTAGATGCGCTTAAAACTGGAGTAGCAAAAGCTGAACCTGTACTTAATAATGTCCCCCCTGTTGCTGCGTCATACCATTCGTAAGTTCCGCCTGGTGCTGTAGCATTTAAAGTTGTAGAGAGTCCTTCGCAAATAGTTGCTCCCGATACAGTTGGTGCTGCTGGCAAAGGAGTAACATCAACTGTTACTACAGTTCTTGGCCCATCGCAACTTGCAACCGTAGTTTGAACATAATAAGTGGTAGTTGCAGTAAGTGCTGGCGTGGTATAGTCCGATCCCGATCCTAATAAATTACCTCCCGTTGCTGCATCATACCATTCGTACACCCCACCCGGAGCTGTAGCGGTTAATATGGTTGAAGTAGCCTCGCATATAGTAACGCCTGATGCAGTTGGAGCTGCAGGTAAAGGTGTCAATGAAATTGGCACCGCTGTTCGCAGCCCAGTACAACCAAAAACAGTAGTTTGAACATAGTAAGTTGTATCAGCATTTAGCACTGAGGTAGTGTAACTTGCATTGGTTACCAGAAGTGTTCCCCCAATATTAGAATCGTACCATTCATACGTTTCACCAGGTGCCGAAGCAATCACAGTTGCTGTTGTTCCCTCACATACGGTTGATGCTGCCGCGGTTGGTGCAGCAGGTATTGGAGTTACTGTAACACTTACTGCCGATCTTGGCCCGTTGCAACCCAGTTCAACTGATTGCACATAATAGGTGGTTGATGCATTTAGAATAGGTGTTGTATAGCTGGCAGATGAAACAAGTATTGCTCCTCCAGAACTAACACCATACCATTCATATGTTCCGCCCGGTGCAGTGGCAGTTAATGTAGTTAACTCTCCATCACAAATAAAAGCATCTAATGCTGTAGGTGCATCAGGTAGCGGTGTAACATCTACCGTGACTGCTGTTCGTGGCCCAACACAATTATTTATTGTGGTTTGCACATAATAAGTTGTGGTTGTACTAAGAGAAGGCGTTGCATATCGTGCAGCTGCCACAAGTAAATTGCCACCAATTGCAGCGTCGTACCATTCATAAGAACCACCCGGTGCAGTGGCACGCAATATGATTGAAACATTCTCACAGATAGTAGCTCCAAGTGCTGTTGGAGCGGCAGGTATTGGATTAACCACAACACCTACAGCCGATCTTGGCCCAGTGCAACCAAGTACGGTTGTTTGCACATAAAAATTGGTATCAACATTTAAAATATCAGTTGTATAGGTTGAACCTGTGTTAAGCAACGTTCCTCCTGTTGAAGCGTTATACCAATCGTAAGTACCACCTGGAGCAGTTGCCGTAAGCGTTGTTGAATTACCTACACAAATAGCGGCATCTATAGCAGTAGGAGCCACAGGAATTGGATTGACATCTACTGTTACCATCGTTCGTGGCCCTACACAACTTAATATGGTTGACTGTACATAATATACCGTTGTAATTGCCAGAGTTGGTGTTGTAAAGTTTGCCCCGGTATTTAATAGGTTCCCTCCTGTTGAAGCGTCGTACCAATCATAGGTGTCGCCAGGAGCAGTAGCTGTTAAGTTTGCAGTTGTTCCCTCACAAATAGTTGCATCTAGCGCAGTTGGAGCAAGCGGAGTAGGATTTACCGTAATTACAACAACGGTTCTTGCACTTGCACAGCCCAATGCGGTTGTTTGTACATAATAAGTTGTGGTGGTTAGTAATGCTGGGGTAGTATAATTAACGCCCGTGTTTACTAAGGTTCCTCCTACAGCTGCATCGTACCATTCGAATGTGCCAACAGGTGCGGTAACCGTTAGTATTACTGTTTCGCCTTCGCATATTGTAGCGCCTGCTACTGTTGGTGCTACAGGAATTGGATTGATGGTCATTGTAACCGAAGTAACCTCTACCGGACAAGTTCCTGTTGGGTCGTTGGTAGTAAGAATCAACGTTACACTTCCTGCTGTTTCCTCTCCTACCGTTGGGCTGTAAGAAGCCGTTAATGTAGTATTATCAGGTGCATAAGTTCCAGCTCCATTGCTCCATGTTGCACTTGCTGCCGAGCCACCAATAACGCCTTCAAGCGCAATGGCATCGCCAACGCAAACCGTTTGATTTAAACCTGCATCTACCACAGCCATAGGTTCAATTGTTACGCTTTCGGTATCTGTTGCTTGAGCGCAACCACCAGCAGCAGCAATGTCGTTGGTAATTAAATAAGTTCCTGCTACGCTTGCGGTAAGATCAATTTCGCCCGTGCTTGTACTCACAAATACCAATCCCGCCGGACTAGAACTAAACACGCCTGCACTTGCGCCTGCACCAAAGGTTGGTGAAGCATTGGCACCACCTTCACAATATGGACCGCTAAAAGTAAATGTTGCATCGGGAGCAATGGTTATTGTTAAGTTGTTACTACTGCTACTTGGGCAAGGACCACTTGTGGCAAAGGTTATAGAGTAAGTTCCCAATGTTGATGCGCTTACATCAACTTCTCCTGTACTAGCATCAACAAATACAAGACCTACTGGTGTGGCGCTAAACGTACCTGGAAAACCTCCAGGAATTGTTGGGATTGGGTCGGTACCAGTTGCACAAAATGTTCCTCCCGAATACGCAAAGGTCGGATCATCTGTTGGTGTAACGGTTACATCTACCATTGCTCTTGGTCCAACACAACCTAATAGTGTGGTTTGAACATAATAAGCTGTATCGGCTGTAAGAATCCCTGAAGTAACACTTGCATTTGTTACCAATAGGTTCCCTCCTGTTAATGCGTCATACCACTCATAAGTACCACCCGGTGCAGTGGCAGTAAGCGTAGTTGTATTCCCTTCGCAAATAGTTGAACCAAGTGCTGTAGGAGCAGCAGGTAAAGGCGTTATAGTAACAATAACAGGGGTTCTTAAACTAGGACAGCCCGATACTGTTGTTTGCACATAATACGTGGTAGTTGCAGTTAAAACAGGAGTTATTAAAGTTATACCCGAAGCCACAAGATTACCTCCTGTTGAAGCGTCGTACCATTCATATGTACCACCTAAATCTGTAGCGGTAAGTGTTGTAGAGTTGCCCTCGCAAATAGTAGTTCCCGAAGCGGTTGGCGCTGCAGGAATTGCGATTAATGTTACATTGGTTGCTCCTGTTACTCCTGTACAGCCACTTACGGTTGCATCTACCTGATAACTCCCAACATTTAATGCCGTAACCCCAACAATTACAGGATTCTGTAAAGTTGATGTAAAAGCGTTAGGACCTGTCCAGTTGTACGTTGCTCCTACAACAGTACTTGCAGCAAGGTTAAGGTCGTCGCCATCGCAAATTGGGCTATTACTGCTTGCAATTAAAACGGTTGGAATTGGGTTTACCACCACGTCGGTAGTTGTGCTTTGCCCTGTACATGTACCTAAAGTTGCATTTACCGTATAGGTTCCTGCATTTATTGCCAACGCTCCATTTATAGATGGATTCTGCAACGAAGATGTAAAAGCATCTGGACCTGTCCAGTTATAGGTTACACCCACAATTGTACTTGCAGTTAAATCAATTGCATCGCCTTCGCAAAACGGACTATTACTTGCTGCAATTGGAGCAGCTGGTGTAAGATCTACAGCGATATCGGTTGTACCAGCCGGACCACTACAACCTAATACGGTAGCTGCAACAGAATACGTGCCTGCGCCTGCTGCTGTTATGGAAACAATGGTTGGATTTTGTAAAGTTGAAGTAAAGGCATTTGGCCCGCTCCAAACATAGGTAGCTCCAACAATTGTGCTGGCTGTTAAATCTAAATCGCTCTCTTCACAAATTGGGCTGCTGCCTCCTACTGTAGGTGCAATTGGTAATGGATTTATTGTTACATCAGTTGAACTAGATGGGCCTGTGCAACCAGCAAGTGTAGCTTCTACTTGATAGGTGCCTGCGCCAGCAGATGTGACATTTACTACTGAAGGATTTTGAGTAGATGTAGAAAAAGCATTCGGACCTGTCCAGCTATAGGTGGCTCCTACAATGGTACTTGCAGTAAGGTCTAAAGTACCACCTTCACAAATTGGGCTGTTGCTTGCTACAGTTGGTGCAACAGGTGTTAGGTTAACTATTACAGTAGTATTAGCTGCAGAACCACCGCATCCCGCTACATTGGCAGTAACAGAATATGCTCCTGCTTCGGCAGTTGTAACTGCAGCAATGGTTGGGTTTTGCAAAGTTGACGTAAAGGCGTTTGGACCTGTCCAACTATAAGTTGCGCCAGCAACAGTACTCGCTGTTAAATTCAATGTAACGCCTTCGCAAAATGGGCTGTTACTTGTTACGGTTGGTGCAACAGGTATAGGACTAACTGTTACATCGGTGCCAGCAATTGGACCAGTACAACCAGCAAGTGTAACCTCTACTTGATAGGTGCCTGCCCCAATTAATGGGACGGTTGCTATAGTAGGATTTTGATCGGTTGACGAAAATGCGTTAGGGCCTGTCCAGCTATAGGTTGCACCTACAATTGTGCTTGCCGTGAGGTTTAAAGTTGCTCCTTCACAAATTGGGCTATCGCTTGCTACAGTTGGTGCTGCGGGTGTTAAATTTACAGTAACTGTTGTGCCAGACGCTGGGCCAACACAGCCGCCTACATCGGCAGTAACCGAATATGCTCCTGCGCCTGCAGCCGTAATTACGGCAATTGATGGATTTTGTAAAGTAGACGAAAAGCCATTCGGACCTGTCCAAATATAAGTAGCACCAGCAACCGTACTTGCTGTTAAGTTTAAAGCATCACCCTCACATATAGGGCTATTACTCGCTGCTGTTGGTGCAACTGGTGTGGCAGATACAGCGACATCGGTTGTTCCTACCGGACCACTGCAACCTAATACTGTGGCAGTAACAGAATAGGTACCTGCTCCCGCTGCTGCTATTGTAGTAATTGACGGATTTTGCAGGGCTGATGTAAAGGCATTAGGCCCCGTCCAGCTATAAGTAGCTCCTGCGATTGTGCTCGCTGTTAAATCCAAATCGCTGTCTTCGCAAAGTGGGCTGTTGCTCCCTGCTGTGGGTGCAATTGGTAATGGATTAATTGTTACATCGGTAGAGCCTAATGGCCCCGTGCAACCAGCAAGTGTAGCCTCTACTTGATAAGTTCCTGCGTCGGCCAAAACGGTAGTTACAACAGATGGATTTTGAGTAGTTGAAGAAAAAGCATTCGGACCTGTCCAGCTATAAGTTGCTCCAACAATAGTACTCGCTGTAAGGTCTAAGGCAGCCCCTTCGCAAACTACGCTGTTGCTTGCTACAGTTGGTGCGACTGGTGCTGGGTTAACTGTAACTGTAGTGTTTGACACTAGCCCATCACAGCCAGCTACATTTGCGGTAACGGAATAAACTCCATCTCCTGCCGCGGTAATAGCAACAATGGAAGGATTCTGTAATGTGGACGTAAAAGCATTCGGACCTGTCCAACTATAAGTTGCTCCTAGAAATGTTGTAGCTGATAGGCTTAATGTTTCGCCCTCACAAAGAGGACTATCATTACTTGCAGTTACAACCGTTGTAGGCACTATAAAAATTGCCATTGAAGCCGTTGCAGCCACACAACCTCCATTGCCAGTTGATGTTAATGTTAAACTAGCTGCCCCAAAGGTAATCTCACCAGCACTGGGTGTATATATTGCACCTATATCGTTAGCATCTGGATTATAAGTTCCACCTCCACCCGACCAAGTTACCCCTGTGGCATTAGTAAAAGTTCCGCTTAATGTAGCATCAGGTGTGTTCTCGCAAACCGTTTGGGCTGATCCTACAGTAACTATTGGATCGTCTTTGAAAGTAATTGTAATGCTTGCATTAACATCGGTACACGAAACACTATTGGTTGAAGTTAATGTGAGATCGATACTCGTTAGCAAAATATCGTTGGCACTTGGGGTATAAACCGCATTTAATGTCACATTATCTGGGGCAAATGTGCCATCGCCCGAAGTTGTCCATATGCCTGTTGTGGTTCCACCAGTAACCGAACCTGCCATTAAAGCTGTAGAGGTCCTACAGATAGACTGCCCTATTCCTGCATCAACTATAGGTGCTGCCTCATAAAACACTGTCATCGTTTCTATCACTTCAGAGCATCCACCATTATTGGTTGATCTTATTTCCAAATCAACCGATCCAGCTGTGGCATCGCCAGCAGTAGAATTATAGGTTGCATTGAGCGTAAATTCGTCAGGTGAGAAACCACCTCCGCCAGAAGAAAACCATTCCCCTGTTGTGGTACCACCAGTAACAGTACTACTAAGTGCAATATTAAGATTGGTACTACAAACATTTTGATCGCCGCCAATAGTTACGATTGCAGGGGCTTCAATAGTAATTAACGTTTCTAAAGTGTCTATACAACCAAGGCCAGAACTGGCAATAAGCTCTACTGTATAGTCCCCACTTGCTGCATATGTATTAGTAGGGTTTGGCGCTGCAGATGTACCTATTCCATCTCCAAAATCCCAGGCCCAAGAAGTAATTGTTGTACCACTTACAATTGAGGCATCTGTAAAATTTATTGCCGTCCCCAAACATTGAGGTGCATCGTGGGTAAATGCTCCAGTAAGTGTAGATACATTTACTGTTTGTGTTGCAACCTCCTCACAGGAAGTTCCTGCATTAATAGTAAGTGTTGCTGTATAGGTTCCCTCATTAGCGTAGATGTACGAAGGAAATTCATCTGTAGATGTACCAATTCCATCTCCAAAATCCCACACCCAATTGGTCGCTTCGTCATCCGATTCATTGGGAAAAACAAGCGTAGTTCCATTACAGCCAATTACAGTAGAGTTGGATATATTGGCTTGTGCAGGTATCGGACAATCTATTACGTTAAACTGGAAATCCCTTAAGGTTTCACTCAGGAACACACCATCTCTATATTCCTTTACTTTAATTCCCACAATATACTGGCCAACAGTAGTTGGAGTACCCGTTAACTCACCTGTTTCAGAATCTAGCACTAACGTACCACCACCTAAAGGATTGGTTTCTGAATAACCAGGAAGCCAAACAGTTTCATCAAAGAATATTACATTATTGGTATAGGTAACCGCTGGCGGATTGAAACTAGCTGGTACATCCCATGAATAAGGAGTATAAAACTCATACACCAATAAATCACCATCCGCATCTGTTGCTGAGTGATCGAAAGTGAATCCCACATCAGTACAAAGAAAAAGTGGTGGAAATCCTGTAAAGGCAGGATTACTGTTGTCGATAGCTCCAACAACTGTTACATTGTCTATACGAAACCGTTCGTTGTTAGGCGAATTGCCCCCATAAGTTGCAGTTACTACTATCTGCACCAAATCACCAATTACAGTTGATTCAGTGGCTGTTGCATCATTAAAATCATTGTTAAAAAAGCCGTTTACAGAAAACGTTGTTAATGCACCGTTATCCACACTGTATTGTATCAAAATCTCGTCGCTTCCATCCATATTACCGGCCTCTGAAACGTCGACATTCAAATTAACCCCATTTGTATAAGTGGATATATCGATCCATTCCGAAGTCCATGTACCAATAGCATCATCTTCGCCCGAAAACTCAAAAAGGTTGTTCTCTACCTGCCCGTAATTTGGGGGATCTATTGCATCTAACGTTCTTGTCCATTTGGAAGGTGCTCCCGAGCCAACGGTAGTACCATCTGCATAAGATTCAAAGTCTTCACTCCAAATGCTTTCTGCTGGGATATACGCATAAAACGACTCACCAATACCTCTACCTGATGCCGCATCGGTGTTGGTAATTCCTGCATTTCTAGCCTCAACCTGATAATACAAATGATACCCACCAAAATTAGGTGGTAAATCAAGGGTTGCCTCAAAAACTGCTACTTCAACACATGGGATCGGATCAGGAGTTTCGGCACAATCATCTACATCGGCGGGTATTTCGACTAATACCGGGGCGGCATTCCATGCAATGTCTTTGGAAGGGTTAAATGTGGCTCCGTTATACCCTCTTATTTGAAGCTCCACGGGTAATATTATATTTATACCTTCACAATCTTTGTAAATTGTTAAGGTTACGGTGTACGAATCTCCTCCGTTATGGACGTAAGTTATAGCTCCTCCAACTATATGTGTTGCGTATGCAGAAAAGGATATTACTGCAAATAGAGTTAAGGTAATTAGGCGTTTAAACATCTTCTTACTTATTAACATTAATATTGTTTACAAGATTCTGTAAGGTCTGTTGAAATTAAGTATTTATACACTACCAACCTAACCATAAAAACAACATAACAGCCTGATTTACAATAGCAACTAAAAATACCAACACCGTAACCAACTGTAATACAATCGATTTCATCTTCAACACTTCTACAAAACCAAACAAGTAGATTTTACACTAATTTAGTGCAACCAATAGCGCATATCGGCTCCTACAAAGAGTATTAAGCTACAATGGTTTGTCTGAAAAAAATCAGAAAAAAAGATGGAATTTTAAGTATTACAAAACTTATCATATTAAAGATTTGAGTATTATGAATGAATTTTACCTTATATTATAACTTCGACAAATTCAAACATACCAATATATGAAACATAGAGCCCTCCTATCATTAGCGATAATTGCAACCGTACTTTCGGTATGCAACCTATCAGCACAAACGTATGATTACGACAGTTTAATAAAGCGAATTAAGGCGGACCATGCCATAGGAAATGGTGGAAACAAAACTAAAACAGACGACTGGATTGCTGACATGAATGCTGACGGAAGCTGGAGCGACCTGCCGTATGGCCCAGACATAACTAATGATGACAATACACATCTTGATCGCCTTTATAACATTGCACGTTATTCTACCGATACCGCCAACGATAAATATGGAGATAGTACCTATTTAGACGCTGTTAAATATGGACTGCACTATTGGGCAGGATCCAACACTGGCAATATGGAGAATGCTCAGTGGTTTAGTATCAGGATTGGTTGGCCAAAGAGAATTGGAGAAATATTAGTGCTAATGCGCCAATTTCCTGGCTACACCAACCAAGGCATACTTGCAATTAGTGAGGATTCCGTACTCGCCACCCTTCCAGACACAGCTGTTTCTAAAATGGATTATTGGGGGGCTGGGGCTAATATGTTAGATGTTGGCATGCATTATATATATCGAGGAATTTTAGACGAGGATTCAATTAAATTGATCAGAATAAGAATTTTTTTAGAAACCAATTTATTGGCCAATCTCCAAAGCGATCTTTCCTTTCACGAACACAGCGCACAATTGTGTATTGCAAGTTATCACCAAGTATACACCAATGCAGTCGTAAAACTATCCTACTATCTAGCCTCGTCGCCTTTTGAGTTTGATGTAACAAGTGATAATTTTTCTAAATTCTTAGCATCAGTTAAGGGAATTCAAATACCTTCCATGAGAGGTAAGTACCGAGATTATAGCGGCTTAGGCAGAGGTATTGCAAGTAAAAATAGTGTGCGATCTTGGAGGCAAGGAGCTTATGATAAACTTGCAGAGCTAATTGATACAGCGGATGCTGATATGTATATCGCCTCAAACGCTAGAATAACGGAAATTGAACCACCTTCCTACAAAGTCTTTCCCAAAAACACCGTTTACTGGGAATCAGATTTCGTACAACACATTAGACCAGAATTTTACTTTTCTGTAAGATGTGTTTCTACCAGAACAATATCAACAGAGAGAGGCGGTGATCTACGAAACTTAAAAGGAAATTTCTTATCAAACGGTGCTTGTAACATTTTAGTAACGGGAGACGAATACTACAACGTATTCCCCCTTTGGGATTGGGCCATGATTCCAGGAGTTACCACTGGATATTTAGATGAGAACCCAGACCTACCTACTGGTGGAGTTGTTGCTGGAAACACAAAATTTGTTGGTGGTGTATCTTCAAACAACAATGGTGTGCTTGCCTATGAATACAAAAAAAATGGCAGAGCCCGTAAAGGTTGGTTTATGTTTGATAACGCCGTTGTTTGTTTAGGTGCAGGAATTTCGAGTATTCAAGATGACATAAGAACTACCGTTAACCAATGTAACGGCAAAGACAGCAGCGCTTATTATTCTCTGGATGGAGTTAGCGAAATACAAGTTGTCCTTGATTCTAATGCCATCGAATCTGCCGATTTCAAATGGGTTCGCCACGATAAAGTGGCCTACTACCCTCTCTTTGGAGACACCATGAAATTCACGCTTAAAAATCAGTCGGGAACTTGGGCAAGTATTAATGGAGCCAACGGCACAACAGACACTATTACAGGTGATGTATTTACGATGTGGCAAGCCCATGGAGACAACCCGAAAGATGAAAGCTATGGATATGTGATTGCTCTTGATATAAACAACAACAGCGAAGCACAAAATTTTGATTTGGCAAGTATCGAAGTTATCGTAAACAATGATTCTGTTCAAGCAGTTTATCACAGCGGCTTAAACATTTACCAAATTATCTTTAGTAGTGCAGGAAGTGTTGCCTACAATGGCGATACCATTACCGCGGATAAACCTTGCGTTGTAATGATAGAAAACGACAGCCTGCTTTCTATAAGCGAACCAACTCAAAAGGAAGGTTCAATGTATATTCATGTAAGTATGAACAATAAAGATTTTTCAACATACATTGACCTGCTCTCTGGAGGTATGAGAGGATCCACTATTACCATTCCTTTAAACAATATTGAAACAACTTCTGTTCAAGAGCAATCTATTGTAGCTGTTAAGGTTTATCCTAATCCGGTAACAGATAATTTCACTATTGATTTAGCTCAACATGAAGAATCGGTTACTATTATGATTCGCAGTATTACCGGACAGTTACTCTTTCAAAACACTTATTCAAATACTACTAAAATCAATATTGATGGTAGATGGTTGTCGGAAGGCATGAACTTGGTTCAAGTAAAAGCTGCCAATAAAAATTACGCAGTAAAGCTGATCAAGAAATAAGGTTTATTTAACTTGTTAAAAAGGCCATCCATTTTAAGTGGGTGGCCTTTTTTATTCCTTTTTTTTTAATAGGATACAATCATTTACATCAGAAGAAAAAAATTAACTTTTTCTTGAGCCAAGGGATCTAACAAACTCTTCAGCCTTTATTCTTTAACCATTTTGAAAGAATAACTTTGATCCTTATCGTTGGCAACATGAATAATATAAACACCAGCTACAAGTTTGCTCACATCAATTTGACTTCGTCCCTCTCCTATTAATTGGCTGATTAAAAGCCTACCATTTACATCATAAATCTGGAGTTCGTTAAACTCTTGATCGTTCCCTTCAATAAAAATGTAATCTTTAGTAGGGTTTGGGTAGATGTTAATGTCCAATATTTTTGATTCCGCAATACCAATTGGAACTCCCGATTCGGTAACCTTTATTACTGCATTGCTAATAATTACGGTATCTATTGCTGTTACAGAAGTTACATTAGTTCTAATAGGACTGTTGTAATCAAAGAAAATATCAGCATAATTTTCAATTACCGTCCCAGGGGTAATTCCTTTAATTGGTGAAATGGTGTATATAATAAACCCATGACTTTCCACTTCATTGGTTGTACTATCTGGCAAGTTAATATTAGCGAATGTAAAGGTTAACACAATTTGATCGGTGCCCTCTATTTTATATGTGTATTCGTGAGAAGCACCTCTAATTTTAAACGTCGACAAATCCAATTGATCCGACAAGGTATCAACCAGATAAACGTTATAGGCTTCAGCCGTACCTGTGTTTTGGAATCTAATGGTATAAGTTAGTGGCCCCTTCTCAGGAACGTAGTTATACTCCGTTATGCCAGCAGGTGATACTTGCTTGTCGTTAGGGTCATACGAATCGCTAATATAAATGCACATTTCAGATACATCAATGTCTAATCCATTTTCTAATGGGTTGGCCCAAACACCAACTGAAGTATCTGAAGGATTAGAGCTACCACAACCTTCAATATTTATGGCGGGTAAATAATCTCCTGAAAAACGATCTATTTCATCAGTTTCAAATCGAACCGTACTCCCATCAGCAGTTGAATAAATCAATAGGCTATCTTGAGCCATCAATTGATATGTGCCTTTATAGGCAAGGGCGTCATCATAATACAAACGGTACTCTTTTGAAGAAGTCATGTCCCCTAGCCCATTATTTTTTAATGTAAAGCCTACTAATGAATCCCCAAGGCAGTTGGCGTTCTCCTTAACCTTCACATTACTATTATCCCAACCAGTGGTGTCTAAAGGTTCAATACAATGAGACGGCGGAGTTATCCAAGACTTAATACATTGCATGCGTCCCCTTATTTCTTCCATACCACAAATAACAGAATCAACAATGTAAATTACTCCTCTACTAAATGCTTCAACACTATCTATATTGAATTGATAAATATCTTCTTCTTCATCCACAAGTGTGTAGTCGTAATTAGAAGAAATGAACTTGATGTATTCGGGAAAATCCACATAAACATTAACGTTGAATTGGGTGATTGAACCAACATTCTCGTAAAGCACCCCTACCTTATTTTTATAACACCGGCGCAACATACAAGTCGCAATTTGCGTGCTCAACACTGCACAAAGATTTAAGTCCATGCCAAAATTGACATCCCCAGAAACGGCTTTATGCGATCCTGAATTCACAGCAATACCTGCAACAGGACAATAACCTTTAATAAGGGTTTCTACAGTATCTGCAATTACGCTTATTTGGTAATTTGTGTTTGAATCAACAAATATTTCATAATATCCAGTGTCGTTAGAGTTAGAGTAAAAGTCATTAGGTCCATCAACTTTAACAATTACATTGGGTACTCCTTGTTCAGTTCCATCTTTAATACAATTGGTATCGGCATCATGATAAACCTTTCCCGAAATAATATTGTTGCCACAAGCAACCGAAGTATACTGTGCCAAATCATCTTTGATACCATATGATAGATAAGGCTTATCTGGAAAGTTTACTGCCGCGTACCATGGATCGTCAACCAAAATACATTTCAAATCAGAATTACCGTCGGCCGTAAAAGCAGTAAGTAAACTATTGTTACCATTGCGAACATCCAAATGTACAAGGGAGTTTTTACGGCAATTAATTGAAGTAAGGAGAGGAAGCATTGACAAATCAAGATTGGCTATTGAATTGTAACCACAATAAATACTTGTAAGAATTCAGTTGTTAGAAAGATCCAAAACAGACAAAGAATTGCTAGCACATTGCAAATAATATAACTTAGGATTATTTGAAACATCTAGAATTGTGAGTAAGGAATTATCCGAACAGCTAAAACTACCTAGCCTTGCAAGTAAAGAAAGATCAAGATTTGGTATTGGATTTGAATTTATTGAAATAACACCTAAATCTAAGTTATTAGAAAAATCCAAATTTGTTAGATCATTATTGGAAGCACTTAGTACTCTAAGAGCAACATTATTGGAGAGATCAATACTCGCTACATCATTCATCCTAAAACGCAGTATTTCAAGAGATGGATTTTTTGTAACATCAATTGCTGTTACTTCATTATAGCCAAAATTTAAGTCATAAAGTTCAGTGTTATTTACAACGTTTAGACCTGTCAACTGATTATAATAACATGATAATTCAATTAATTTGGTGTTATTAGAAACATCTAAAGCAGTCAGGTAATTGTAGTCACAATCTAAATCAATCAATTCAAGGTTATTGGAAACATCAAGCGAGTTCAATGGATTCTTCCTGCAATTTAATTCAGTTAGCAACAGGTTATTCGATACATCTATAGACGAAAGGTTATTTTCAAAGCACCATAATTTCGTTAGCGCCACATTCTTCGAAACATCTAATGTCGTAATGTCATTTCCAAAACATTGAATTTCTGTTAGTGCCGTATTTTTTGAAAGATCTATCGAAGTAAAGTAGCAACGATCACAAATCAAAACAGTAAGAGAAGTAAAAGCCTCAATTCCTGTTAAATCGTAAATCTTCTTTTGTCCAATATCAAAACCACCAGAAAAGTTTGCCGCCTCTATAGAATCGATTTCCGAATCATTGTTGGTATTAAGGGAATCTAGGGAAAGAAGATAATTCTTAAAAAAAAGATCTGGAATATTTACTATTTGAGCCTTCATCGAAATGCTAAATAGAAGTATTACTAGGGTGGTTATGATTGTTTTCATATGCTCTATTAGTTTATATCAAAATAAATGTAAGGCATTGATTTTTCTGTATTATAATAAAATAGACCAACGACACAATATGTAAGATGAAGGAAATTTCCCATTCAGTGTCTTTACGTTAGTATCTCAAACACGTTACTTACTCTATTCTTCAGTTTCTATCGTGTCATTTTATTATCCTTCAAATCACAAGCTAAGAGATAAATGAGTAAAAAAATTAAAACCCAACAATGCGATCCAAGTATTGGATGCTGTTCGCTTAACGAGGGCAGAACCTAATCCCCTCTCCGAAGGAAAAAGGAATAGTGAGAAGATATTTTTTAAGTCCATGGGATTAATGTCTGGTTGGCTTCTATCAGGTTTACCATCTATTAGCAAAGAAAACTTGAGAAATTTGGGGATGTGTTTTTGAGGTCATTTCTTAAAATTAATGAAACATGAATACTTACATTTGAAACTAATGGTGGGTATACACAATTACGTTTAGCATATAATTATGGACAATTAACAGAATTAATAAAATGAAAACAGTAAATATTTTAATAATAATCTTAGGCATTTTGGCCATTTCATTTGTAAGCGAAGAGCTTGTTCGCAAAGATGTTTTAGATGGAGACATGTCGATGTTGATACCAAAAGATTTTATACATATTAAGAAAGAAGAATACATCCCCTCCTATTCAGGAGAGCCAAAACCAGACGATTACTATTGTAATAATGACACAACCATCGAAATCTCTTTCATGAGTTTACCAAAAAGATCAGACGACCTTAACTGGTGCAAAGCATTCTCTGAATCCGCATTCTTAATTCGGGCATCGAATACATACTTTAATGACACCCTTACTATTAATTCAACAAAAGTGCATTTAACAGAATTCGAAAGCACTTTTAAGGGTAAAGAAACTTACTCTAAAATGTTCTTTATTAACTTAAAAACAACAACTGTAATAGGTAATATTAGTTGCGATTTAAAATTAAAAGAAGAGTGGATGCCAAAAGCTGCTCTTATTTTTGAATCAATAAAATCGAATTAGCCAGCGGGCTGTATTTAATTAGGCCTTGTAGTACAATTAAAATGAAGTCGAAGCTCACATATTTTGTATCCGCAATTCTTATCTCTCTCGGAACTGTATTGCTAATTCTAAATATTAGTTATTTCAGGGATATTGAAACGTTCACCGCTAATGGCAGAACTGATTTAATTGTTAAAATTCCATTCTTTGCAAGGTCTGCTGCACTCCTATTCTATCCTTTTGGTCTTCTAATAATTCTACTTGTTAATTTCACGATAGCTAGATTAACTAGCAATCAAAATAAATCAGTTTGGATATTTTCGGTTCTTGGCTGGGCTCTTGGTTCTGCATTACCTTGGACTGACTTAATTCTTATAATAGAGTTTGGTACAATTCTCAGTACAATACAGGGATGTGTACTTGTTGCGAGCGGTATTCTAATATCTGTACTTACAATAAAACAAAACAAGTAGCAGCAAGTTGTCATTCTTAATGGCAACAGATGCCCCTCGTTAGTCGCAATGAAATCTGGAATTTACTTTCGTAATTACTTCCCCATATACATAGCTTTTAAAGCTTGCGTGTAACTTTTTTCAGTTTAGCTACACCTACATATTAAGAACAATTAAATAATCGCTTTTCGGATACGCCGACATGTAAGTTGGAAAAACCGGTCAATGTGACCACCCCATACCGGAACAATGTGACCAGTGATTTCCGGACTAATGTGGCCAGGTGATACCGGAGTATTGTGACCACCTAAAAAAGAGCAAATTATCATAAGCTATTGAAGCGTTAAATTTCAGGTTATTCAACAAACCTAACTTGAAATTATGGCGGCAAAATCAATAGATATGAACAGATTAAGAAGT
>JABSPQ010000071.1 GCA_013214205.1 Flavobacteriales bacterium | reverse complement strand
TTGGATTGACTCTTGATATTCACCTTAATGATTGCGTTAGAAACATCACTAAGATACTGAATATCAATGAGTTAATCTAATTTTAAAGGAGTTATGTTGCTGGTTTTTAAGTGTTTATGACAAACCTTAACGGACTATTGTATCAAGATGCCGCTATTATTACAATTGATGGCGTAGGCGAATGGTGTACTGCATCAATTGGCCACGGTAAGGGAAATGACATTACCATTTTAAAAGAATTAAATTTCCCGCATTCGGTTGGCCTACTGTATAGCGCATTTACTTATTTCCTTGGATTTATGGTTAATTCGGGAGAATACAAACTAATGGGTTTGGCACCTTACGGCAATCCTGATGCGGAAGAAACCACTAGGTTTATTGAGATTATAAAAGACAAATTGGTAGATATTAAGCAGGATGGTTCCGTTTGGCTAGACCAAGCTTATTACAATTATGCGACTGGTTTACGCATGGTAAAAGACGACAAATGGGCTGCTTTGTTTGGGTTTCCAAGAAGAAATGATGAAGCAGATATAGAGCAACACCATTGCAACCTCGCTTTAGCAATTCAGCAGGTTACCGAGGAGATTGTATTGAAGATGGCCAAGGAAGCCAAAAGGTTAACAGGTTCCGACAATTTGTGCATGGCGGGAGGCGTTGCGCTAAATTGTGTAGCAAACGGTAAATTGGTAAAAGCAGGCATCTTTAAAAATGTATATATCCAACCTGCTGCAGGAGACGCTGGCGGAGCACTTGGAGCAGCTTTAGCGGCAAGCTTAATGTATTTTGAAGAAGAGCGAATTATCGATGACAAATCTGATCAAATGCAAGGCTCTTATTTAGGCCCGGAGTACTCTAGCAAGGAAATAGAATTAATGAACGGCAAGGTTAAGGCTGTTGTTACAAAACATGACGATTTTGATGATGTAACGAAATTGATAGCTTCTAAACTTGCCGACAGTAATGCTGTTGGATGGTTTCAAGGCAGAATGGAGTTTGGCCCCAGGGCATTGGGTAATAGAAGTATTATTGGCGATGCAAGAAATCCCGAAATGCAAAAAAAACTCAATCTCAAAATTAAATACAGAGAAGGTTTTAGGCCCTTCGCCCCTTCGGTATTGGCGGAAGATTCTCACGAATACTTTGATTTAGAATCAGACTCACCTTACATGCTTCTGGTTGCGCCAGTTAAAGCATCTAGAAGGAAAGAATTGCCGAGTAACTTTAACGATTTAGGGCTTTGGGAAAGGCTCTATATTGAAAGAAGCGACATACAGTCTGTAACTCATCTCGATTTTTCGGCTCGGGTGCAATCGGTGCATAAGGAAACCAACGAACGGTATTGGAAATTGATTAATGAATTTAAGGCGCAAACAGGCTATGCACTTGTGGTAAACACTAGTTTTAATGTTAGAGGAGAACCTATAGTTTGCACGCCTTACGATGCATACAGATGCTTTATGAGCACGGAAATGGACTATCTGGTTATCAATGATTATGTTTACTGTAAAAAGGAACAACCCGATTGGGAAAACCGTGAAAAATGGATGGTAAAGTTTAAAACGGATTAAGAAATAATAAAAGATTATAATATGGAATTCTTAAAGGATTTATGGATGTTTACAAAAGAGCGTAAAAAGTTTTGGCTTGCTCCCATTGTAATTGTCTTGGTATTTATAGGGTTGCTGGCCATATTCGCATCAAGCGGTTCGGCAGGAGCATTTATATACACACTCTTTTAACGGCAAGATGGGCAGTTTTAAATCGGATCCAATAAAAACGGTAATTACCATTAGCACTGGCTTATTGGTTATTGCGGTTGCTTCCAAATATATGCCGCTCTATAAAGATGGGAGTCTAACAATCTCCGATTTTATTTTGTTGGATTGGTTGCTTATTACAGCTACCGTTTTAGGTTTAATCGGTGCATTTTCTTTATCGTTAAGTAAAAAAATCGAGTTTTTATGGATGAAGCTATCTAGTTTGCTTAGCTACATTGCGCCTAATATACTATTGAGTAGCATCTTCTACCTTTTCCTTTTCCCAATTTCATTGATGTCGAAAATTGGCGGTAAAGACCCACTATCGTTGCGAAACGACAAAGACAGTGTGTTTAAAGACGTAACTACGGAATTCACCAAAGAGTCTTTTGAAAAACCATGGTAAAGAGGAACTTCTTATAGATGAAGAAAAATCCAAATCAAATTTTAATTATTAATTCACTTCGTGGCATTGCCGCTATAGTTGTATGTCTTTTTCATTTTGTTGTACGAACCACAGACTACGTTCAGAATGAAACGGTATTGGATGTGTTTTTATTTGGGCATAAAGGTGTTCAGCTATTTTTCATTATTTCGGGCATAGTAATTCCTTTATCAATGATTAATTCTAACTACAGAGTATCAGTGCTGGCTTGTACACCCTTTGAAATTTTGCGGTAACAGCTTGATTCGGTCTTGATCTGATTTACAATATGTCATTTGGCTGATTGCATGTAAAAGGTAATGTTGAGGATTTACATTGTTCGCTTTACATGT
>JABSPQ010000070.1 GCA_013214205.1 Flavobacteriales bacterium | reverse complement strand
TCCACCTCCCCAAGGATTATTGAGCGTGTCGGACCCCTTAATCACAAGTAAAGAATCGTCAAATTCAAAACCAAACTGCGCGAAATTAAACAAAGGAAATAGCGCGATGGTAAGAGTTGAAAGGATATATTTTCTAATCATTTAATGTCAATTACGATAATTTAACTCCAACAACTGATGAAGGTAATTGGGGCAAATCAATAAAACAAGCAGTTTTCAATACGTCATTTTAGTATAAAACTATGTGTTTTTTAGGAATACACTATCTTTCTTTTGGTTGAATTCGGTTAATTCTTTGATTTCCATCAATGATAATTATAAAGTACTCCCCATCCTTAGGACAGGATTAAGTTAATTCTTAATTTATTAAGAAGCCATAGCTTTCTGATAATAGATATTATCAGGCGGAACTTTTCCGATTTTCGTATGACGTCTTTCTTGGTTATAAAATTCAATATATTCTTTAACATGTTGGTAAAGCTCTAATCCACCATTTGGAGGATTGAGGTATATTTTTTCTTGTTTGATTGATCTCCAAAACCTTTCGATATAAACATTATCTAAAGCCCTTCCTTTTCCATCCATTGAAATTTGTATTCCATGGCTTTTAAGGGTTGATATGTATAATTCACTGGTGTATTGAGCGCCCTGATCTGAGTTGTGTATCTCTGGTGCTCCATATAGCATGACAGTATCATTAAGCAGTTCTGTACACCATTCTTTTGTCATGGAGTTGGAAATACTCCAGTTCAACACTTTTCTACTATGAACATCAATAATTGCAGCCATATACATAAATCCTCTAAACATCGGGATGTAGGTAATATCTGTTTGCCAAACCTGATTGGGGCGCTCTATTTTTAGATTCCGAAGCAAGTATGGGTAGATATAGCTCCCTTTTTCTCTTATTGTTGTTTTTGGACGACAATGAATGGTGTCAAGTCGCATCAGGCGGTACAAACGCCTAATTCGCTTGCTGTTGACTCTGTAGCCTAAATCCATCCTTAAATAATCAGTCATACGTTCAACCCCATAATATGGATGATCAAGAAAGTAAAAATCAATCTTTTTCATTAATTCTAGGTTCAATTTACTTTCTCCTTTGGGCTTGTAATAGATGCCTGAACGGTGAATCTCTAAAAGATTACATTGCTTTTTAAGACTTAGTCTTGGATGAGATTTAACAACCTTTTGTCTTTTCTGTGTTGTACTCATTTGCCCAAGACTTGTTTTAAAAAATCAATCTCAACTTGAAGCTGGCCTATCTTGCTATAAAGCTTTTCTTTCTCGACTTCCGAGTCGTCATTTTTACCTTTTGTCTCAAAAGAGCTTGATGCATTTTCTAGGAATTCTTTCTTCCAAGAGCTGATTTGGTTTGGATGAATTTCAAACCTACTTGCTAACTCTTGTAATGTTGATCGTTCTTTAATTGCCTCTAAGACTACCTTGGTCTTGAATTTTGAGCTAAATTTTCTCCTTGTTCTTTTCATTGTACAGCATTAAATTTACACTTTAACTTGCTGTCCTAATTTTGGGGAGTACTATACTTTTCAATAATTACTCTTTTGAAAAAGTAAATATTCGATCTTACGTTCTGTATTTCAAAGAAATAAATACCACTACTTAACTCTCTTACATTAATCTGGTCATTGGACTGAACATTATTTATTGTATTTATTAATTTTCCATAGACGTTAAATATTCTTACCTGGAATTCGTTGACAAGGGGCTCAAAACTTATTGTTAAATTATTTGAAGCGGGATTAGGGTACAACTTGAATATGTCAGGATCAATTAATATATCAGCATTTAAGGTATTATCACATTCTCTTGATGTTGCCGTGAACCCCAAATAACTAGGAGGGACGGTTGAATAATCAAGTGAGTTTCCAGCAAGATGCCATTCATCATTCGCGGTAATATAAATGCTTGCACCAGCAACAGGTTGGGGAAACGTATATTCAGTTGACCAAGTGCTTCCTCCGTTTGCAGTGAAAAGTAATTCACCACTAGTTAATGCAATATAACCATTTAGACTATCTTTAAATTGCATATCCTTTATCCAGCTACTTGAATTATTGACTGTGCTCCAATTAACCCCTCCATCCGTAGTTCTTAAAAGGACACCTGCCAATGCTTGATCATATCCGCAGGCATAACCATAATTCGCGTTAAAAAAATGCACTGAGTTTAAGCTGTATGCCTGAAAAATTGTATCTAATTGCCATGTGTTTCCTCCATCGTATGTTTTGGCTAAGGTTGATGGCCAACTGCCTGTGCCTGAAACCGCAAATCCAGTGTCTGAGTTAACAAATGAAATATCATTATACTGAGGGTTGTAAGTAGATGATTGAATCGTCTGTAAATTCCAACTTACTCCTCCGTCAGAAGTTTTCATTATTGTGTTATAATCACCACATACATAACCAACAGAGTCATTCAAGAAATATACTGATGTAAAGTAGTCATTGACGCTGATTGTAGTATTAAGTAAGTTCCAGCTTATTCCACCATCTAAAGTTTTAAGAACAATACTAGAGCTAGTAATATCATCGCGTCCAACCACATAACCTATTTGAGAGCTTGGAAAATGAACAGACATTAGTCTTCCATCTACTCCAGAACTAGTAAGACTCCAGTTACAACCTCCATCTAAAGTTTTATAAATAGCCCCATTATCACCTACCACAAATCCGTTGACCGTATCTGTGAAGCAGTTCGACCAAAAATAGTTGTTGACAAACACAGAATCATGTGCTACTTGACCCAATACATTTTGAGATATTATTAAAGATGTAAGTAGAATTGTTAGAGTTTTC
>JABSPQ010000007.1 GCA_013214205.1 Flavobacteriales bacterium | reverse complement strand
GCTCCTTCCTTATAATCAGTAATTATTTCGTACACATCTGGGTGCATACTCCTTGTACGAACGGCGTCAATTATCACTTTGCTTCCCTCAGGAATATGACCAAGTGTTCTAAGTATACTTGCCTTATGTAGAAAGCTTACAACTTCTGGTAAATGAATTTGAATTGGTGCTCCCTCTTCGAAGTTATCCGTATCAAAATGGTAAGGTATTTTATAGTTACTCCAAAGTATATGAAATATTGCTGTTATCATGCCTAATCCAATACCTACTAAAAGGTCAGTAAATACGATTCCTAAAACGGTTACAAAGAATGGTACATATTGAGCTTTCCCTTCAGCAATCATTCCTTTTACTAAGGACAACTTTGTAAGCTTGTACCCGACTACAAGTAGGATTGCTGCCAAACTAGCAAGAGGTACCATGTTTAGAACATTGGGAATTAACAATGCACAAGCCAATAACATAACGCCATGAACAAAGGCTGAAGCTCTTGTCCTTCCTCCCGATTGTATATTTGCCGAACTTCTAACAATTACCTGAGTAATAGGCAATCCACCAATTAATCCCGAAACGATATTACCTATTCCTTGAGCCTTTAATTCTCTATCCGTTGGCGTTACTCGTTTATCTGGATCAAGTTTATCTGTTGCCTCAACACATAAGAGCGTTTCTAAACTTGCTACAATTGCTATTGTAACTGCTATTGTAATTACATCAGTGTTCAAAATCTGAGTAAAATCAGGTGTTGTGAATTGCTCTAAAAATCCACGAAACGACTCTGATACCGGCAGGCTTACCAATTGTTCATTACTAAGTTCTAACGAATTTAATCCACGAAACAAATAGCTCATTAAAATTCCACTAAGCACTACAACTAAAGGACCTTGAACGATTTTAAACAAACCTATTCTTTTCATAAAAGGCAACTCCCAAATAATTAAAACTGCCATAGAAATACTTGCTATTAAGGCTGCACCTGGACTAATTGACTCGCACATATATCCCAATTCTGTAAACGTATTATGACCATCTACCTGCACAAAACTAAAATCACCCTCTGGATCTTTGTCGTAGCCCAAAGCATGTGGTATTTGCTTTAAAATTATTAGAATTCCAATCCCGCTAAGCATTCCCTTTATTACAGAGGAGGGGAAATAATAACCAATTACGCCAGCTTTTAGGAAGCCCAATCCAAGTTGTATTACTCCACCTAGCACAACTGCCATTAAAAAAGTTTCATAACTACCTAAATCTTGAATAGCAACTAGAACAATTACTGCCAATCCAGCAGCTGGACCACTAACCCCGAGGGGAGACCCACTAAATAAAGTAACTACAATTCCTCCAATAATTCCTGAAATTATACCAGCAAAAAGTGGCGCTCCAGAAGCCAAAGCAATTCCAAGACAAAGAGGCACCGCAACCAGAAAGACTATAAGGCCTGCTGGTATATCATACTTAAGATTTGAAAAGAGGGAGTTTTCATTCTGATTATTCATATAATCTTGATTTAATTAGGTTACTTAATTACTGATAGACTTTATAACCATTTCGTTATAAAATTCTGTAATGGCGTCTTCTCCTACAACAACATCTGTTAGTCTTGGAAGATGTTCGACAAAATAGCGCTGATGATGTGCTCCTTCTATAACCGTGGAGACTAGCATGTGTGAATATTTATAAGATCGGTTTATTTCTAGAATAATCTTACTAACCCTTTCAACTAGATTTTTATATCCCGAGAAGAAACCATCTTTATTCTCATCATCAACTTCTTTAGTGAGGTAGGCTTTTGATGAATCGCATATAGCAATTCTGTTTAACGTAACTTCATTTATATGCTTAAAATTTCCATCCTTTTTTATCTCTTCGGTTAAAATTTTCACAGCTCTAAACAAACGTGCTTCAGCAGAATCAATATTTGCTAGTCCAAATACCAACTTGTACTCCATCCATGACCAATACCAAGAAATAATGTACAANAACAATTTGTGCTTACTTTCAAAGTATCTATAAACAGAAGCTTCTGTAGATCCTATTTCTTTAGCCAGCTTTTTGAAGGTAAAGTCTTCAAAGCCAATTTCNTCTATCATATCTATCCCTCCTCCAAGAATATTCTTACCTAAATCACTGGATTCAGGATCTTTTAGATAGATGCTATTGTTAACTCTTATTGCTATATTCGAAAGTAATGCCTCCATTAGTAAAAATTAAACACGCAAATGTAATAGCTTTACTATTATTAACAAAATTTTCACATAAAAATCGATCAATAACCGAATAAACATTGCCTAGTCGAGTAGGTAAAAGGGAATTTCAGCCCTAAACCTCTCACAGAACTGTACGTGAACCTCTCAATTCATACGGCTCTTATTATGCAGTCAAATTATTAACCTGAGTTCGATTCTTAATCAGAATATATTCAGGTGTTTATGTTGAAAACTTAGGTGATCTATAATAGTAGATTTGCCGATAAACAGCGATCTCAATAACCCCTAATACATCAACATACAACTACTTATCATGCAAATCACTAAAGATAAAACTCCAGAGATATTCTATTTAACTGACGAATTTTGTCAGAAATTTACCATTAATTTTTAGCACTATCTGATCGGGAATAAACCAAAGAGAACTCCCAAAATGACCGATAGTGAGGTTATAACTATTCTAATTTTTTTTCATCTGGGTGGATTAAGAAAGGTGAACATGCCTATAACTTTGTTTCTCAAAACATGTTGTTTGGGTGCTTGTACAGGAATTTCATTTATAAACTCCACTCCCATCAGAGCCTGTAAGAATAAACGAATTAAATGCAATAAAGTGTGCAGGGATTGCCACCACAGGAAAATCCATCATGGCTTGGGTTTCTGGTTTTAAACTTCATTTGATTATAAATGATAAAGGATAGGTGCTTAATTTTGTGATTACTCAAGCCAACGTGGATGATCGGGAACCCTTTAAAAATCAGAAATTTATAGACAAAATAAAAGGCAAACTTTATGCGGACAAAGGTTATGTTGGTAGAGAATTAACCGAAATTTTATTCCTTGATGGATTACACTTAGTCACATCGATAAAAAACAATATGAAGAATGTTCTGATGGAGCTAAAGGATAAATATTATTACATTAACAGTCTGTAACTAATGCTATTAACAAAGAATTAAAGAACATATGTCAGACCGAGCACTCAAGGCATAGATCCTTTTAAGGATTCATATCAAATACTATTTCTGCATTGATAGCATATTCGTTTTTTCCTAAAAAAACCGCAATTAAATATCAACCTGTAGAATCTACACAATTATCTGTTTTTTAGAATCGAACTCAGGTTATTAATAAACTTCGCCATATTAAAATCGGAAACACTATCCCTCATGATAAAGTCATGTAAAACCTAAATGATTGGCTGAATACCAAGTAAACATGTCGCTTTGATAATATCAAATGAAATCAATAACCAAACATAAGTCATGAGTAAAACCTTTTTCGTTTCAATCTTTTTCAGTTGGCTTTTAATATGCTCTTGGGGAGTTGATTCAGCGAGTAACTCGTCCAATTACATCATCGACTCTTTAGAAATATTACTAGAAGCTGACTATGAAAAGCTAAACGAAATCTTAATTAAGAACAACAAGGAAAATGATTTTCTCATTCGATTAATCACAGCAAATCAGTTCGAACTTAATGATCATACGAGAATTCACCTTTTCCAAGTTAGTGATCCAACAATCGACGAATCAGAAACTAACAACAGCATTACAATTTCTATCTACGAAGAGTATGATTTCTCAATTCCAAGCATTGTGGTGGGCAGTAATTGGATTGAAAAAATTCCAATTAAGGTTTCGGATAAAATTGCATTAAAGCTAGTTCCATTATCAAAAAATGGTGTGATCCATAAGAAGATAGGATCAGCTCTAAATATTATCGCAAAGCTATGCGATGGAAAATTGAGTGCGGCAGAATATTTAAAGCCAAAAGAGAATAAAGCCGACAGTACATTGCCCATCTTTATTGGTTGTCTTTTCCTTATCCTACTAGTATGCTACATCTACATAAGAAAATTGAGCGCAGGAAAAATCCGTGTGTCGGGGAGGACTTCCATCTTATGGAAAAGTCGTCAATAGATGTAATGAATTCAGCAAATCAAAAACCCCGATTTTCAATTTTAACATTCTTTATTCTTGGGTTAATCGTATTTACCACCAGCTGTACTAAACATGGTTTTGAAGCCAGAAGCGGCCCATTTTACATTAAAAACGACACAACAATATTTCTAAATGGCGATATGGGAAGTCGGATAGATCTTCAACTGGAGAAACTACTAAAAATCTATCCCAACATTAGCTTAATGACTTTCGGAGATTGTCCGGGCTCGAGAGATGATGCAGCCCTACACAGGTGCGGAGTATTACTAATTAAGCACAACATCAATACACATCTTTCAGAAAACAGTATCGTAGAATCCGGAGCTACAGATTTATACCTCGTTGGAAAAAAAAGAACAAAAGAAGATGGGAGTAAAATTGGTGTGCATGCTTGGAGCGAAGGCAATACGTCGGCTGCGGATTTTGCAGCAGACCACAGAGAACAGCAGCCCTACATCGATTTCTACATCGCATGTGGGTTTTCTGCTCAAGATGCGAAGTCGTTTTACTTTTTCACAATAAATACGGCCACTCCGAAAGACATTCATTACATGACAGACCAAGAAGTTATTGATTACGGAATTACAAATTAAGGTGAACTACGCTCCTATTTTATACTGTCATGTACAAAAGCTCATTTGCATTCAATTTGAAACAAAAAAGAATTAATTAACTTTGATCTGTTGCCTAACAAGCACTCGAATATCCAGACTTAGCCGATCCATGATTAACAATTTCAAGTTCACAGAAAAACGAATTGCCCTGTTTCTATTCGCGATAATTTGGATCTATCTATGGGTTAGAGGTATATTCGTACCACTGTCGCACGACGAAGTAGCAACGTATTTTCATTACATCCATGCAGGTACTTTAAACCCATACGACGGCGCACCTTGGGATGCCAACAATCATTTGCTTAATAGTTATCTCAGCTATTTTTGCGACCGTATCTTTGGAAATTCAGAAATTTCCCTCCGACTTCCCAGCTTATTAATTGCCCCTATTTACTTCTATTATCATTTTAAAATCGGTGAAAAGTTAAAGCACAATTTGCTTCGGTGGATCTACGTTGGCAGCATGTTTTGCACCCACTATTTAGTAGAACATTTTGCCTATACCAGAGGATATGGAATGTCGCTGTGCTTTTTAGCAGGAGCGATTTATTACGCAATGCAACTCACCAAACGTAACAATGCCTATGATTTAGGACTTTCTATCATCATGATTTCATTGGCAATATCGGCCAACATGTCGTTGTTGCACGCTGGTTTAATTTTAATCGGCTTTATGATGATGTCGACCTTAAAGGGCTCAATCACCTCCAAAGGAACCCAGCCCCTGGCTCATGTACTCATCTATTTCATCTCGTTTTATTTCTTGTCAAGAGTTGTCGCATACATATTCGATTTAAAAGATCGCGATAGGTTTTACATGGGCGGACAAGAAGGTTTTTGGAAGTATTGCGTTACATCCCTCATCGATTGTGTTAACGGACAATACAGCATGATATGGGCTGCCTTGGCTATCTTTTTGGCAGTAGTAAGTTTAATTGCCATCGCCTTTTCAATAAAAAGGAATTACGCTTTAATCTCCTTTATTCTGCCTACTCGGCTTTACAGCTATTTACTTTGGGGAAACATCATCGGCATTATATTATCCAATAAACTCTTCGGTGTAAATTATGCAGAAGACAGGGCAGTAATGTTCTTAATCCCTTTTCTTGTTGGGAGTATTTGCTTTTCGGTTGACGAGGTTTCGTCTATATCAATCAAAAAATATCTTGTATATGCATCGTTGTCTCTACTTTTGATTCCTGTACGAGGTTGGGCATTTATCAATACAACTTACCAAACGCATAGCGTGTTTTTAACTCAAAGAATTCCGCCAAGGTACATCGATTCTATTCTGAATGATGCCAACGAAAACGAATATAGTCCGCTGGTAGCAGGTTATCACATGCGACATTTTGTATACGCTTATTACAATTATCGCGCAGGTGGCCACCTCAATTATATTTCCACAAAGGATTACCCCGGTCAAATTGCTGATTTTCAAATTGTGGATACCACTGTGAGTAGTTTGTTTACAGATAAATACGATGTGATAGACCACGACGAAATCACCAATTATTCTTTAATCAAAAGAAAGCAACAACTGAGTACTAGAAAATGGGTTACCATTCCTATTAAGCCTTCTAATGGAGAAGTATTCAAATCGGTTTACCCAATCTATATCATTAATGTACCCGATTCGCTAAAGGAAAAAGCAATTAGAATCAACTACAATTTAAAGATTCATTCTAAATACAAACCCTACAAAGGCCGCATCGTTGTTGAAATGCTTAACGCTGATAAAAAACCCATTCAGAATACCTATTTCCCTTTAGCATGGACCAAGAAAGAATGGGATGGCGACTTCAAATACAGCACATACATTCATCACATTCCGAAAGAAACCCAAAGCTTTAAATTTTATGTTTGGTCTTTCAGAAAACATTCTTTCGAGCTAGGGTCCGGTGAAATTGAATTGAGAGAAATTCTAATGGATTAAATCAATTCATGAAGCATTTAATAAAATACGCTTTCACATTTATTGTATTGCTCCTTTGTTCGTTTCAAGGCTTTTCTCAAAACGACAGTACCAAAAGTTATATTACCATTTCCATTAGAGGTAAAGCATTCGCCTTTTTCTTTATTGAAGATTACTTTTTTAGAACCGCCACAATTGGTACAGAAGTATTTTACAAGAACAAGCACAGCTTAGGTGTCGACATTAGCTTTTGGAGGTCGAGATCCCAAACAGACGACCCAGATCCTTACAAACTTTATGATAAAATTGAGAAAAGAACGTACTTATATGTGGATTACAAACTAAAACTAATTGAGACAAAAAGTGAAAATACTTGGTACCTAAATTCGTATTGCAGAACAGGTAAATATGTAATGTGGTATACCGAATATGAAAATGATACGAGTTCAATAAATCTCGATTTCATTAACTCTACAGCCGAAGGCGTCTTCACGGAGTTTGGTTTAGGGATTGGTGTTAAACGTTATTTTAATTTAAACCGAACATTCGGAATTGACTTTAGTGCTAACATGGCCAAAAGATTCGACCGAAATGATAAAATTGTTTACGATACAGGAATTTATGAGAAATTGTATGATGTGAAAGAACAGTATGTGCTGCCATTTCTTAAACTAAACTTGTTTTACATGATTAAAAATGAATGACAAAACAAAGAGTTTAATCCTCATTCACGTCTCCGTTTTCCTTTTCGGGCTATCAGGCATATTTGGAAAACTACTCGATCTAAACCCCATCATTATTGTTTTAGGAAGGGTTGGTTTTGCGACTATTTTCTTAGCAGCCCTCCTATCCATCTTTAAAGAGAGCATTAAGCTGAATCGAAAGAAGGATTATTTCATTTTAGCCCTAAGCGGAATAATTTTGGCAGTGCATTGGATCACCTTCTTTAAATCCATACAAATGTCTACCGTCACTATTGGGATCTTAACATATTCCATATTTCCAATGTTCACTACATTTCTCGAACCCATCTTTTTCAAGAAAACATTAAAGCTGGCGAATGTAATACTGGCCTTTATTACCATGTTAGGTGTTGCATTAGTTATTCCAAGTTTCGAGATTGATTCCAACACAACACAAGGGGCATTATGGGGTGTATCATCGGGTTTAAGTTTTTCTATCCTCATGCTTTTGAACAAAAAATATGCTAAAAGTTATTCTAGTTTAGTCATTACTTTTTATCAGGATTTCTGGGCGACTGTTGTTCTCATTCCGTTTCTGTTCATATTAAACCCAAGTATTCAGCAATCCGACATGCTGTATTTGATTTTACTCGGAATTGTTTTTACCGCTCTAGCTCATACATTTTTCATTAAGGGCCTCGCCAACATTGATGCTCAAAAAGCCAGTATAATTGCTAGTTTAGAGCCAGTATATGGAATTCTGTTCGCCGTTTTTCTTATTAACGAAGTACCCAGTTTAAGAACAATTTTGGGAGGTGTAATTATTATCCTTGTGGCAGGTTATGCATCTGTACAAAGCAAGGCATCGGAGTAACGGTAAACATTACCTAGGAATAATTACAATTATCACACAATCACTGAATTGATTTTCTAAATTCACGCCAGAAAAAACAAGCAAACAATCTAACCGATTCAAACCCAATGAAAATCTCTACCTACCTCCTATTAATTGTTTTAGCATTTTCGTTAAGCAACTGTTCACATTCAGGCGAAAATTCAGAACCAACTACCGAAACAGAAAAGATTGACACCCTCTTTACATTCACATTTTTGGGTTGTAATCGGGTTTCTTATAGCGACCAAAAACTACCTGCGGCAACCAACTCAACAACAGCTAACGTAACTGCACTTAAAAGAATTTTCAATAAGATTGGAGGAGAATCTCACAAACCAGATTTGTTCTTTTTCTTGGGCGACATGGTGATGGCGGAAAACGACAGCATTGCTTTAGACACACAATTAATTGCTTGGGTTGAGCAATACAACGATCCTGCTTTTAGTAAAATGGCTAAGGCGGGTATTGAGATGGTAGCTATACCCGGAAACCACGAGATACTATATTTCGACACCGAAAACCATGGTGAGTACCCTCTAAAAGGCGCCACAGAAACTTGGATTAAGCACATGAGTAAATACATGCCAGACGATAGAAAGCATGTAACCGGTGCCGACAGTGTTGTTAATCAAATGACATTCTCGTTTGTTAGAAACAACGTCGCGTTTGTTATGATGAATACGGACACTTACAACGAAGGGACTAAACTAAACCCATTGGGTCTCGAAGGCCAAATCCCTACCGATTGGATTATTAAAAAGGTTCAACATTACTCTACACAGCCCGGCGTAGATCATATTTTTGTAATGGGACATAAGCCTTACTATATTAACTGTAAAGGCTTCACAGGTCATGCAGGCTTTCCTGAGGGACCAAAGCTTTGGCCGGCAATCGACAAAGCAGGTGCTGTAGCAATGCTTTCGGCTCACCGTCACGAATATTTAAGATCGCAGCCAGGAGGCAAAGGAACTTATCAAATTATTGCTGGTAACGGAGGTTCTAAAGGACAAGCAACGTTCTTCGGTTACTCTACCATTCATATTTTAAGCAATGGTGATGTGAAGCTGATTTCGGAAGGCTTTGATATTGGAAACCCCTACTATGCAGGCGTTCCTAACAATCTATTTACGCTTAGAGACAGCACAACACTTACCCGAACAGCAAATGCAAATCCGTATTTAGGTACAGATTGCACCGATACTTCAAAAACCGTTGTGCTCGATACAACAGCAGTTAAAAAAACAAATTAGGAATATTCGGAGAGCTCTAACCAGCGATCCGTTTTAGTTTCAAGGGCAGAAAGCACATCGCTAAGTTTGCCAGATACCCCCATTACACCCTGAGTGTCTAATGCGCCAATGGCTAACTCTGCCTCAAGTTTTGCTTTTTCCGTCTCTAAAAAAGGCATGTCAATTTCTAATTGCTCTATTTCTGCTTTTTCTTTAAACGACAATTTGGTTTTTTCTTTAACTGGCTTGTCAATCGTTTTAGCTTGGATTGTTTTAGCAACAACCGTTTCTTTATTCAGCTCAGCTTCTTTCTCTTTCTCTCTCCATTTGGTGTAATTACCCAGAATGTCCTTTATTTTTCCACCTTCCTGAAAAACAAAGAGGTGACCAACAATTTTGTCCATAAAGTACCTATCGTGAGTAACAACAATAAGACAACCTTTGAAATTTTCTAGATATTCCTCCAACACATTCATTGTAAAAATATCCAAGTCATTAGTAGGCTCATCTAGAATTAAGAAATTAGGATTCTCCATCAATACCGTACACAAATAAAGTCGACGTTTTTCCCCTCCACTCAGCGTACTCACCATTTGCCAGTGCATATTGGTAGGGAATAGAAACCGTTCTAAAAACTGACTAGCGCTCAAACGCCTTCCACCAACAATAGGTATAGATTCAGAAATATCCTTGATTACCTCAATTACACGCTTGTCGTCCTTTAGCTTCATGCCGTCTTGTTTGTAATAACCAAACTTAACAGTTTCGCCAACTGTTACTTTGCCTTTATCGGGCATTAAATCAGCGGTTAGCATGTTTAAAAAAGTAGACTTACCAGTTCCGTTTTTCCCAACTATTCCAAGTTTTTCTAAACGTTGAAAGTTGTAGCTAAAATTATCCAACACCTGTAGGTCTCCAAACGACTTACTCGCTTTGTGAAACTCCACTGTTTTAGAACCCAATCGTTCCATGTTTACCTCTAAGGTAAGCTCGTCTTTATTAATTCGTTTGGTAGCTCTCCCTTCTAATTCGTAAAATGCACCTTGCCTCGATTTCGACTTCGTAGTACGTGCCTTAGGCATCCTGCGCATCCACTCTAGCTCGGTACGCATTAAATTCTTCGCCTTGGTAATATTGGTTTGTTCTAATTCCTCTCGATCGGATTTTTTCTCTAGATAGTAACTGTAATTCCCAGTATACTTGAACATCGTACCTTGATCGAGCTCTACGATATTATTACAAACCGTTTCTAAGAAATATCTATCGTGAGTTACCATTAAAACAGTAGAAGCATTCTTAGAAAGATATGCCTCCAGCCATTCAATCATGTCTAAGTCCAGATGATTGGTAGGCTCATCCAAAATCATAATGTCAGGGTTAGCAACCAATACACGTGCTAATGAAAGCCGTTTAATTTGCCCACCAGATAAACTGCTAATCTTTTGCTCAGGGATATTAACTTTTAGTTCCGATAGAATTTGGCTTAAGCCCTGCTCTGTTTCCCATGCGTTATGATCCGACATCGCTTCAAAGGCAATCTCCATTTCCTTGCCTTCAATGTTATTGTCTACACAATGGTTGTATTTTTTTATGGCTTGAAATATTGGATTATCGCCATCGTAAATTACTTCTTCAACCGTTTTAGTCTTATCAAACTCTTCGTTTTGCGATAAAAAGCCAACGGTAATATCGTTCCGATAAATTACTTTACCCGAATCAGGTTCTTCTTCTCCTGCTAAAACTCGCAGCAAGGTCGACTTTCCCGTTCCGTTTTTTGCGATTAAACCAACTTTATCTCCTCTATTTAGTCCAAAAGAGATGCTTTGGAACAATTCCTTAATTCCATAAGACTTCGACAGATTTTCTACTGATAGGTAATTCATAAGGGTTGCGAAGATAATATAATCTTAAAACGAACATGCATCAATCTCTTGATATTGCAAGGATATTAGATCTTGAGATTATAGGATCAAAAAAAAGGTCGTTATCAATGATAACGACCTTTTCTATTTCTTTAGCAATACTTTTTACAATATCGTCTTTCTTAGTTCTTTAACAGCTTCGTGCAATGCACTTAAATGCTCTGGGTTATACTTCCCTTGCGTATTTATCATTGCATAAACAGGAACCTTTACTTTTTCCAATTCCACTTTTAAAGCTTGGCAATCTGCGTTGTCCTTAAAAATGTTTAACATCTGTATCACGCTTTTGTAGCTAAATGCATGGTTCCACAAACTCAATCTCATAGTAGGGTTACTTTCTCCACCACCGCTTTTTAAAGCCGATGTAGATAAAAACAATCCTTCAACCCAACCGCCTACTACCATAATAGTAGCTAACCGCGCTCTATCGTTAGAGTGCATTTGACGTTCTGCCTTGGCGTAGGTTTTAGTTAAAACATTTGCTTTATTAACAGTGCTGTCACTGCCACTTTCAGCCAATTCAGAAAGTAATTTCTCATCGAAAGTACCATCTAAACCCAATCCTTTAGCAAGAATAAAAACAGATTTCAATCCATTTAAAGCATCTTGAGATTGTCCGTAAACTGTAGAATAACTTACATCCGAACAATAAACACCTAACCCTAAAGCTTTTTGTTTGTTGGTAGAGTAACCAGATGCCTTACTTTCAGAATTCAACAAGCTATTATCGTAGCTAAAACCAGCTTCCGAAATCATTTGGTACAAATGCGAAGACTCTTGGATACTAGATCTAATGTTAACCAGCTCTTCTTCATAGCCTGCGGCTAATACAGAATCTCTGTCATAATTAATCTCTTCTATTTCTTCAACATGCTCTTCACCACCACAACCAGTAGCAATAACAATTGCGCTACCTACGATAGCGAGGTGAATTAATTTTTTAACGGTATTCAAATTCATAATATTTTTTAATTTATTAATCTTTCTCACATACTTTGCGGAGAGGGCGGGATTCGAACCCGCGGTACCCTTTTGGGGTACGCTTATTTAGCAAACAAGTCCTTTCGGCCACTCAGGCACCTCTCCTAAAAATCCCTGCAAATGTATAAAAACATTCCAATTCTAATAGCGTGAGGTAAGATTTTTACGATACTTTAATGATTGTGGTTACCAGTATAAACAACTAATTTTTGTCGGGGTAACTAATTCGGACATGATAAATGCTCATTAGCTTTTTCTTAAACATCTTTTTAATTATTGTAATGTCCTGAAATGTAATGTCTGCGTTAGAAAATTGCTCATCAGAAATATGATTTTCAATAATTCCATCAACTAAATTTGCAATAGATTCTTCCGAATGATTTGATAAACTTTTTGATGCGGCTTCAACAGAATCTGCCATCATTAACACCGAAGTTTCCTTAGAATATGGTTTTGGACCATGATATCTGAACATATCTGCGTCAACTTCTTCCTCTGGATGGTCTTGTTTATACTTTCTATAAAAATATTCTGTAGTTGTTGTTCCGTGATGCGTTCTTATAAAATCAATTATTTGATCGGGCAGATTAGCCTTTCTTGCCAATTCAATCCCATCAATTACGTGATCAATAATAATTTTCGAACTTTCCTCACTTGTTAGTTCGTCGTGCGGATTTACATCTGATGTTTGATTCTCTATAAAGTACATCGGATTCATAATTTTACCAATATCGTGGTAATAAGCCCCTGCCCTTACCAATAAGGTTGATCCTCCTATTTCATGCACGGCTGGCTCTGCTAAATTTGCTACTTGCATCGAATGTTGAAACGTTCCAGGTGCTTGCTCCGCCAACCGCCTTAATAGTTTGTTGTTGGTATCACTCAGTTCCATCAGGGTAACATCCGACATAAATCCGAAGATCTTTTCGAACAAATAAATAAATGGCGTTGCTAATAAGGAAAGTAACCCGCTGCCTGCAAACCAAACAAAGTTGATCCATGAGATACTTTTAACGCTGCCTTCTTGTATTACATTAATTCCGAAATAAACCAACGAATAAACAACAATAATAAGCCCCGATGCGATAAACAACTGCGATCTGGCTCTTAAGTGAACAATGCTAAAAATGGCAATCATCCCCGTAACTAGCTGAACAAATACAAACTCGAATCCATTTGGTGCAAGGAAACCAGTAATCATAATGGTTACTATGTATAAGAAAAATGCCAGTACAGAGTCGAAGAAAGCCCTTGTAATAATGGGTACCAAGCAAAATGGGACCACATAAATACTGATAGAATCAAAAACCAATTCGAGTTTAGAAAGCATTGCAGTTGCCAAAACGATAAGTACAATAAGTAAAAGCAAGAAAACAACCTTACTGGTGTCTCGTGTAATGTCTTTTCTATAAATAACAAGATAAAGCCCAAGAATACTCATTGCCAACGAAACCAAAATTATCTGCCCCAGCAAGATGTACCTGTAGCTTTCGGCACTTCCTAATTCGTCTTCAATTTCTGTTCGAATAGATTCGAGTACCAAAAACTTCTCTTCATCAACCACCTCGCCTTTAGAGATAATTAACTCCCCTTTCTTCACCATTCCTCTGCTAAGAGAAACTTTATCTATTGCTTTCTCCAGAATCTTTATAGTGATTTCCTCATCGTATTTTACATTCTGAACAATCGAACTTTCCAAACATTGCGACACCCTCGTTTTCAAAACTCTGCTATTTCTGAGTCTGTTAAGGCTATCTACAATAAACTCTTGCGCCTGTGTAACAGTATATAAGTCACCAAAAAGCACATCCTCTGCTAAACTATTGGTAAGTATTATTATCGGGGTTGCCGGATGCATATTCTCCGTTTTTCCGCTTACCTGTACAATCCCTGTTTCATATAGCTTTCTTAACAAATCGGCACCTACCAAGTAATCAGCATTAAATTTATCTACTTGTCTTCGCTTGGGAGCATTGTTCTCGTTGCCCCCATTATTTCCGTAAATTTTTCTGCTTAACTCATCTTTAAACTTTTCCAGCGCCTTGTTGTAAGCAGATGCATCTCTCCTAAAGTGATCCGTTGCACTGAGCCGTATGTTACTTTGCTCAACAATAATTTCGTCGGATGCCTTATTAATTGCAAACGGAAAAGGAGCAATTAGGTCGGCGTGAGACCAAGGCAAGCCTTTTTGATACTCAAATTTGAATTTTCCTTCCTTAGGGAATAAAAAAACAATAAAAGTTATTGTGAATACAAAAAGGGCTATTTTGAAAATACTTTCATGCCTTTCTGATATAAAAGAGAATATTTTTTTCATAAATCGATTATTCTACGAAAATATGCAATCTAACCGTATTTAAAATGGCTTAACAACGCATAATCGTCGTGTGCAAAATAGCTTTATTATTATACCTTTGAAACGAAGGTTGCCATTTATTTACAAACATTTACAACGAATTAATCATGAAAGAGATTTTCCTAATATCAGCAGTTAGAACCCCAATGGGTAGTTTTGGTGGAAAACTTTCTAGTGTGTCGGCACCAGGTTTAGGTGCAATTGCGATTAAAGGCGCAATTGAAAAAGCCGGAATGGACGCTAAAGAAGTTGACGAAGTTTTTATGGGAAATGTGTTGCAAGCAAATGTTGGTCAGGCTCCTGCAAGGCAAGCTGCAATTAAAGCTGGCCTCAGCGAATCTGTTCCATGTACAACAATAAATAAAGTTTGCGCATCGGGTATGAAATCAATAGCCATTGGAGCACAATCTATTTTAGCTGGCGATAACGATGTAGTAATTGCAGGTGGCATGGAGAATATGTCGGCCGTTCCTTATTACCTTGATAAAGCTAGAAACGGGTATAGATTGGGCAACGGAAGCATTATCGACGGTTTAGTAAACGATGGCCTCACCGATGCTTACGATAAAAACCACATGGGTTTGGCAGCCGAGTTGTGTGCAGAAGAATGCAACATTACAAGAGAAGATCAAGATAAATTTGCGACAGAATCTTACAAAAGATCGGCAGAAGCTTGGGATGCAGGTAAATTTAAAGATGAAATTATTCCGGTTGAAGTACCTCAAAGAAGAGGTGATCCAATTATTGTTGATACAGACGAAGAGTTTACGAACATTAAACTCGAAAAAATTCCAACGCTAAGAGCTGTATTTAAAAAAGACGGAACTGTTACAGCAGCAAATGCATCTACATTAAGCGATGGCGCTGCAGCGGTTGTTATGATGAGCAAAGAGAAGGCTGAATCCCTTGGTCTTACGCCAATTGCGAAAATAAAATCGTATGCAGATGCTGCTCAAGAACCTGTTAGGTTTACAACTGCACCTTCAAAAGCGATTCCGATTGCTTTAAAGAAGGCAAATATCACAATCGACGACGTAGATTACTTTGAAATCAACGAAGCCTTCTCAGTAGTATCACTAGCTAACAATCAGATACTCAAGATTGATTCATCGACCGTTAACGTTAACGGTGGAGCCGTTTCTTTAGGACATCCGTTGGGTTGTTCGGGAGCTAGAATTATTGTTACTTTGATCAACGTTCTAAATCAGAACAATGGCAAAATTGGAGTTGCCGGAATTTGTAATGGAGGCGGTGGCGCCTCGGCTATGGTAATAGAGATAATATAATACTCAATGATGGAATACGGAATTGCAGCGTTAAGTATGATACCGGTTCGAAGCGAACAGGGAGATACAAAAGAAATGATTACTCAGTTGCTTTTCGGAGATCATTATGCCATTCTTGAAGCTGAAAATGGTTGGACCAAAATCAAATTAGGATACGACGGTTATATAGGCTGGATAGATACCAAGCAAGTTACTTCTATTACTAAGTTCGATTACATTGATTTAGACAACAAACAACATCCGGTTGCCTACCATTTAATTTGGTGGATGACCAAAGACAATGCTAACTTCCCAATTCCTTTAGGAAGCACTTTACCTTTTTTCGATGGAATGCAATGCGTTGTATCTGAAGAAAAGTATGCATTAAGAACCAGCTACAACGAAGAAAACACTTTTGACAAAACCAAAATTACGGAAGTAGCACGTATGTATCTTGGAGCACCATATTTATGGGGAGGCAAATCGTTATTTGGGATTGATTGCTCTGGCTTAACCCAGATGGTATATAAAATCTGTAACATTAAGATTAGTCGTGATGCAAAGGAACAAGTTTTAGAAGGCACTAAAATCAACACACTCGACGAATCGGAACCTGGTGATTTAGCTTTCTTTAATAATGAGGAAGACAAAATCACTCATGTTGGAATCATTCTCAAAAACAAGGAGATCTTGCATGCTTCGGGCGTTGTTAAAATCAACAAGATGGACAAAAAAGGCATCAAAAGCGAAGACCTTAAGGATTACACCCACACACTTCATAGTATCCGAAGACTCGCATGAATCAGCCATACTGGCATTAAACATTGGTTCCAAGCGACATATTGTCGTTTTATTCCACACATTTATTCGTGGCAAACTGTTTGACCTTATGAAAAGAACCGAAATACCTTTTTATGAACTTGAACAACTTTACCATCAAATCTCAAGAAGCGATTCAGAGAGCACAACAACTTGCACTTGAAAACAAAAATCAAGCAATTGAAAACGCGCACATATTAAAAGCGATTATTACGGTCGACGACAATGCTGTTCCTTTTCTGCTAAAAAAAGTAAGTGCCAAAACCAGTATTGTAACTGCAGCACTCGATAAAATTATTGAATCGTTGCCCAAGGTGGATACACCAGAACAATACCTTTCGCCAAACGCAAACAACACCTTATTAAATGCCAACAGTTTTGCAAAAGAGCATCAAGACGAATTTGTATCGATAGAAATTTTATTGCTAGCACTTACAAAAGCAACCGACGATACAGGAAACCTGCTAAAAGATGCAGGAATTAACGAAAAAGACCTTAAAATAGCCATTAAAGAATTACGAAAAGGAGCAACAGTGAACAGTAACAATGCAGAACAAACGTACAATGCGTTAAATAAATTCGCCATCAACTTAAACGAATTGGCGTTAAGCGGCAAACTCGATCCAGTAATTGGAAGAGATGAAGAGATTAGAAGAGTACTCAGAATTATCTCTAGACGAACCAAAAACAATCCTATTTTAATTGGAGAACCCGGCGTTGGCAAAACCGCAATTGCCGAAGGAATTGCACACCGAATCATCAACAAAGATGTACCCGATAATTTAAAGTCAAAACAACTTTTCTCGCTCGATATGGGTGCTTTAATTGCAGGTGCCAAGTACAAAGGCGAGTTCGAGGAGCGACTTAAATCGGTTATTAAAGAAGTAGTTGACGCCAACGGAGAAATCGTTTTGTTCATCGACGAAATTCACACACTGGTTGGTGCTGGTGGTGGCGAAGGTGCTATGGATGCAGCAAACATTTTAAAGCCTGCCTTAGCTCGTGGCGAATTACGTGCTATTGGTGCAACTACTTTAAATGAGTATCAAAAGTATTTCGAAAAAGACAAAGCGCTAGAAAGAAGGTTCCAGAAGGTTTTAATTGAAGAACCCAATACACTAGATGCCATTTCTATTTTAAGAGGACTTAAAGAGAAGTACGAGTCGCACCACAAAGTAAGAATTAAGGACGAAGCCATTATTGCGGCAGTAGAGCTTTCGCAGCGCTACATTTCCGAGCGACAACTCCCCGACAAAGCAATTGATTTAATTGACGAAGCTGGAGCTAAGTTAAGAATGGACATCAACTCGATGCCAGAGGAATTAGATGAGATTGAAAGGAAGATTAAACAATTAGAAATCGAAAGAGAGGCAATTAAGAGGGAGAAGGATCAAAAGAAACTCAAATCCCTCAACGAAACAATTGCCAATTTACAAGAAGAACGCGATGCCATGAAAAGCAAATGGCAAAACGAAAAAGACATCATCGAAGGCATTCAGTTTTTTAAAGAAGAAATAGAAAACTTAAAATTCGAAGCAGACCAAGCCGAACGGGATGGCGACTTAGCGAAAGTAGCTGAGATAAGATATGGTACCATCATCGAAAAAGAAGCTGAGCTTAAAAACCACGAGGACAAAGTAAAGGTGCTGCAAGAGCAAGATTCTCAATTGCTAAAGGAGGAAGTAGACAGCGAGGACATTGCCGACATTGTTGCCAAATGGACTGGAATTCCTGTTACTAAATTGATAGAAACCGAAAAAGAGAAGTTGCTTCATTTAGAAGATGAATTAAAAAACAGAATAGTCGGACAAAATCAAGCAGTAGAATCTGTTTCTAATGCCATCAGAATTAGCCGTGCGGGCTTGCAAGACGGGAAACGGCCTGTTGGGTCATTTGTTTTTATGGGCACTACAGGCGTCGGCAAAACAGAATTAGCAAAAGCGTTAGCAGAATTACTTTTCAGCGACGAAAAGGCAATTACCCGCATCGACATGACCGAGTTTCAAGAACAGCACTCCGTTTCTAAATTAATTGGTGCACCTCCTGGCTATATCGGCTACGATGAAGGTGGACAGCTTACAGAAGCAATTAGAAGACGCCCCTACTCTATTATTTTGTTAGATGAAATTGAAAAAGCGCATCCGGCTGTTTTAAATATTCTGTTGCAAGTTTTAGAAGATGGCAGATTAACCGATAGCAAAGGCCGACTTGCCGATTTTAAGAATACCATTATTATCATGACGTCTAACTTAGGCGCCGATATTATTGAAGCAGCACACGATCAAATGGACGTGGCCAATGAAAGCATATTGCTAGAGAAGATTAAAGAGGACATTAATTTATTGATGAAGCAAACCATGCGCCCCGAATTTATCAATAGAATTGACGACATAATTATCTTTAACCGCTTGGGCAAAGCCGAAATCAAGGAAATTGTAATGCTTCAAATCGAGCACCTTTCTAAGATCTTAGAGAATAAGAAAATCACGATTAAGGCAAGCGACGAGGTAATCGATTATTTAGTAGAAAAAGGCTACGATCCACAATTTGGAGCACGCCCCATAAAAAGATTGATTCAGAAAAAAGTACTCAACGAACTGTCTAAAGAAATCTTAAAAGGAAATGTTGACGACGGTGCGAACCTTATACTAGATGTATTCGACGAACAATTCGTGTTTAGAAAGCCCATCAACAAAACGGAAGAAGCGCAACTGAATTAAATTCATGCGATATATTTCTGTCCATTACAATAAGTAACCTTAATTTAGGGTTTAGCTATAATTGCTACCCCTATGAGAAACATCATTGTAAAAGGCTTAACCCTTGCCCTGTTCTTTAGTTTAATTACTGGCTTTGTTGCTTACAGAGCCGGATATTGGGGTGCCAATGGCTTCTCGTTTCCAATGAGTCCAAACGGAAGTGCTTTAAACCAAACCTCGTCAGATTCTGCTGTGCACCAAACCCGTATTGCCTCTTCCAAAGTACTTATTTTGACAGACGAAATAATAAATACAAGGTTAGAAAACGAAAAAAACCAATCGAAAAAAGATTACGACAACTATATTTCAATAGTCGAAGAACATTACGAAGACTCATCTGTGGCTGTGTTTAACGAAAGTGCGCCAAGTGATTACTATAAATTACTCCAAGAAATTACAGAGAAAAACCAATTTTACAAAAGCCACATGCGCAGCTCTAAATCTATGCGTCTCATTTACCCCAACGAAAAATTAGTTCCACCCGAATACACAAAATTAGATTCGCTCAATGTAGAGGGAAAATTATATTACTACAAAAGGTGGGAGGTATCCAATATCAAAATCGTCTATAAGTAAATCAAAAATAAATAGATGCACGATTTAAATCTTTGGGAAGCAACCGGATTAAGCATAGCTTTTTTGATGCTGATTTTTGTGCCGATGGAAAAAGTGTTTCCTGCTAAAAAAGGTCAGCGCTTCTTTCGACCTCATTGGATGTTAGACCTCTGCTTTCTACTAGGTCAATATTTATTGTGGAGCAGTTTGGTTATTTGGGCACTAGATTTTTTCAGCATTTATTTAATCAAAATTATTCCAATCGCTTTTCAGCAAACCGTACAATCGCAACCTTGGGCACTCCAAGTTTTTGAAGTATTGTTTTTCAGCGACCTTTTAATTTATTGGGGACACAGGCTTCAACACAATGTAGATTTCCTTTGGAGGTTTCACAAAGTACACCACAGCGCCCAACACCTCGATTGGCTAGCCGCGCATAGAGAACATCCCCTAGATTCTATTTACACAATTGGCTTAATCAATCTGCCTGCAGCAATAATGGGCTTTCCGCTCGAAACAATTGCAGGGGCAATCGCATTTAGAGGCATCTGGGCCATTTATCTTCATTCTAATGTTAGATTAAACATTGGTCCGCTTAAGATGATTATTGGGGGCCCTGCACTCCACCACTGGCATCACCACTTAGAAAAGGATGCAGGAAACTATGCCAACATTTCACCTTTAATGGATTTAATGTTTGGAACATATGTTTGTCCTGATGAAGAACCAGACCAAGTAGGAATCAAGGAAAAAGTGCCACAAAACTATGTAGGCCAATTAATGGAACCCATGTTGCCAAAAGAGGTTTGGAATAAGATGGAATCAGAAATTTCTAAGAAGATTAAACGAACGAATTAGATTTTTACAACCCAGTTGTGAGGATCTTCACCTTTACCCAATTTAATTGCTTCTAGCTGGCTCAACATTTTAAGAGACTTCTCTCTAGTGTCGATAGCAGGCAGTTCGTAATCGGTGCCATTAAAACCAATGGTTTTGATGTGTGTAATCGTTACAGCCGTTCCAGTTCCAAAAGCATCTTCTAAAGTACCGTTACCATGTGCTTCAATCACCTCATCAATAGAAATACGACGTTCCTCAACCTTATAGCCTAAATCTTTAGCAATAGTAAGTGCGCTATCTCTAGTTACCCCATCCAAAATGGTGTTTCCTGCTGGTGGTGTTATGATAATACCATCAATAATGAACATTAAATTCATAGTACCCGATTCCTCGATGTACTTATGCTCCTTAGCATCCGTCCAAATAATTTGATGATAACCTTCGTCCATAGCTTTTTTTGCAGGCAACAAAGAACCAGCGTAATTACCGGCAGCTTTAGCAAACCCTACTCCACCTTCCGCAGCTCTTATGTATTCAGTTTCTACTTTTACTCTAAGAGGTTCAGAATAATAACTTCCTACAGGCGATGTAATGATCATAAAGATATATTCATCCGAAGAACGAACACCAATGTACTCGTCTATTGCAAACATAAACGGACGGATATACAACGAGCTTCCTGTTTTATTAGGAACCCATTCTCTATCTATCTTCAATAATTCTTTTAAGCCCTCAACAAAAATCTCCTCAGAAATTTCGGGCATGCCCAATCTTACAGCAGATTTATTCATTCGCTCTACATTCTTTTCAGGTCGGAAAATAAAAATGTCGCCGTCATCATTTTTCTGAGCTTTCATCCCTTCAAAAATGGTTTGTCCATAATGCAGAACTGCAATAGATGGTGCCATCGAAATATTAGCGTAAGGCTCTATTCTCGACTCTCCCCATTTTCCATTTGAATATTTACAGACGAATAAATGATCTGCAAAATCTCTCCCAAAAGAAAGGTTCTCAAAATCTAAATTCTCAAGTCGAGACTTCTCTACCCGCTTAATTGATATGTTATTCGTATCTGTCATGATGAAAAAAATTGAGGGCTAAATTACAAAGTATCTTTATTATTATGTGCATAGCGGAACACTTCTTCATCTAATTAGTATTTTTACTTCCACAACAGCCGATATGCCATCCAAAACGACATCTTTTTTATTCATTTCTTTCCTATTTTGGGTGATCGGTTGCAGCGCTCCTCCTGCTCCTTCTAGCGAGATAACCAACGACTTACAGGCAAATAAAATTACCAACCAAACAAGTCAACAAAAAGAACCATTAAGCCTATACCATATTTTCTTGTCGGCAAAACAAAATCCAGAAAATGCACCATTTGTTATTCTCATGCATGGATACGGAAGTAATGCAAATTCGTTCGGAAACACATTTGGACCTTTATTAACCCAAAACTTCAACATTATAACAGTCCGAGCCCCTCACGTTTTACGAGAAGGGGCCTTTTCTTGGTACGGTTTAACGTGGGACAACGGAAAAGTAATTGCACACAACGAACAAGAAGAGGCCGAAGCACACAACAATATGTTAAAATTCGTGTCTGAAGTCAATAGAGATTACAACACCAACAACAATCCAATTTATCTGGTTGGCTTTAGTCAAGGAGCAATGATGGCATTAAACCTCACAATGCAATACCCCGATATTTTTAAAGGGGCAGCCATTTTAAGCGGCAGGTCTTGCGACATCTTCACCGAACAATTTGCAGCTAAATCCGATCTTCAGAAGCATGCTATATTTCTAACGCACGGAACGGAAGACAGTATTATCGACATTGAAGAAGGCCGAAAAACAAAAAGCATTTTAGAACAGTTTCCATCAAAATTGACATACACTGAATACCCAATTGGGCATACCCTAAACCAACAATTGTTATCTGATTTAAAAGATTGGTTTGAGAACGAATTAAAAAGCATTAATTAAATGGGACACGACCATCACCACCACCACGGACACCACCATCATCACCACGATGATGATTTAGAGAACATTAAAGTGGCTTTTTTTCTCAATTTCTTTTTTACTCTTTTAGAAATTGCTGGTGCGTTTTACACCAATAGTGTAGCCATTATGTCGGACGCATTGCACGATCTTGGAGATTCTCTATCGTTAGGACTAGCATGGTACTTCCAAAAACTTTCCTCGAAAAAACGAGACGTCAAATTCTCTTTTGGATACGGTAGATTTTCTTTATTAGGTGCCATTGTAAATTCTATTGTACTAGTAATTGGTTCTATTTTCGTTTTGTACGAAACCATACCAAGGCTATTAGAGCCAGAGCCTGTTAACGCCAAGGGAATGATTGCTTTTGCAATATTGGGAATTCTTGTTAACGGAGCTGCAGTTCTCAAATTAAAGAAAGGAAGTTCTATCAATGCAAAAGTGGTTTCATTGCATTTAATGGAAGACGTTTTGGGCTGGGTAGCTGTATTGATTGGAAGCATCACATTGCTTTTTTGGGATTTTCCAATCATCGATTCTATTATGTCGTTGCTAATAACGCTCTACATTTTATTTAACGTTTACAAGGGTTTTAAGCACAGCTTTCAAGTTTTGCTACAAGGAGTGCCAGCAAACTTAGACGTAGAAAAAATAAGAGAGGAGATGAAGAAAGAGTTAAGTGGCATCTCAAGTATTCACGACATCCATGTATGGTCGTTAGACGGCCAATACAACATATTAACCATGCATTTAGTGGTTAACGAATTTGGTACGCCTGAGGAAATCAAGAAAATTAAATCAGATGCTAGAAAAAAACTGGGTGATTTAGGAATTGATCACGCAACTATAGAAATAGAAACCGCAGATGAAGACTGCGGTTTCCAAAATTGTTAAGCCTTTTCTTCTTCTTTTGGTTCCGGCTCTTTTAATTTAGGTGGTGCTGGTGGATTTTCGGGATCGAATGTGTAAATATCCAAAATCTCAAAATCAATTAATAAGTTTTTTCCAACCAAAGGATGATTGAAATCTAAAATAATAAAGTCGTCGTAAATCTCTTTAACGGTAGCCATTCTGCCTTGGCCGCCTTCACTGCCTACATGCATTATGCCGCCTTCTTCAATCTCAACTTCTCTCGGAATCTCTTTTAATTCAACAACTTGTTCCATGCTTTTATCCCACTCACCAAACGCATCAAGCTTATTGATTTTTCCTCCTTCAACTTTGTAGCCAACCTCTGTGCCTAAAATCAACTTTTCAAATCCGGGGATAATTAAACCTTTCCCCATTATCATATCCACTGCATCATCTCCAGAGTCTTCCACCACCGTACCATCATGTACAGTAAGTTTATACTTCAATTTTACTACGTCCTTATCAGTTACTTTTCGCATCAGTTGATTTTTTAATTCCTTACAATAATAACAATTATTTATTGGCTATTCTATTGTTACCACAAGATCATCGGTATCTACCATGGTGCCCTCTTTCAATATTGTCGCCTTAATAGAACCATCTGCTGGAGCAGCTATTGTACTTTCCATTTTCATGGCTTCAATAACAAATAGCGGATCGTTCTTTTTCAGAACATCACCTTTCTTTACCAAGATTTTAGATAACAAGCCTTGAAGCGGAGAACCTATGTGCTGCTCATTCTCAGGATCAGCTTTCATGTTTTCTACTTTGATAACACTCATCGAACGATCTAAGGTATCTATATTTCGTGTTTGACCATTGATCTTAAAGAAACAAGTTCTAATCCCATCCTCATCGGCTGGTCCTATTGATAATAGTTTTACGATAATCTTTTTTCCTTCAGCTATCTCAATAATCACCTCTTCATTTGGCTCCATTCCATAGAAGAAATTCTTAGTAGGAATTCTAGAAATATCACCATACAACTGATGTTTCTCCCACGCATCCTTGTAAACTTTTGGATACAGTTTGTAAGAAAGGAAGTCGGTAATTAATAACTCTCTGTCGAACTTTGGTTGAAATTCTTTCAAGAAAGTTTCAAACTCACCATCAAAATCTACAGGTGTTAAATTAGCATTTGGCCGAGTTGTGTATGGTTTTATATCTCTAAGAATAATCTTTTGTAATTCTTTAGGGAATCCACCAACAGGCTGTCCGAGGTCTCCTCTAAAAAATTCTATTACAGATTCTGGAAAAGACAATGTATCGCCTCTTTCAAAAATATCTTCCTTAGTAAGGTTGTTAGCCGTCATGTAAATGGCCATATCCCCAACAACTTTAGAGCTTGGTGTTACCTTTACAACATCGCCAAACATCTCGTTAACCTCAGCATAAGCCTCTTTAACTCTGTCGAATTTATCACTTAAACCAAGTGCAATAGATTGCGGTCTAAGGTTTGAATATTGTCCACCAGGAATTTCGTGATTAAACACTTCAGCCGTACTGGCCTTTAAACCAGATTCAAACGGATAATAATATTCTCTTATGCTTTCCCAATAATTGGAATGTTGATTCAACGATGGGAGATCAAACTCACGGTGTCTTTCGTGACCTTCCATCATTTCTACAACCGCATTAAAGTTAGGTTGAGAAGTTAATCCAGATAAACCACCTAAAGCAACATCAATGATATCTACACCCGCATCAATGGCTTTAAGGTACGTGGTAGTTTGTAATGACGATGTATCGTGCGTATGTAAATGAATAGGAATATTTACAGTGTCTTTTAACGCATGGATCAATTCTGTAGCAGCAAGCGGCTTAAGCAAACCTGCCATATCCTTAATACAAAGAATGTGCGAACCTGCGTCCTCCAACTGCTTCGCTAAAGTTTGGTAATACTTAATGTCGTATTTAGTTTTCTTGCCATCTAAAATATTACCGGTGTAACACAATGTGCCCTCAGCAATACCTTGAGTTTTTTCTCGAACAAACTTGATGCATGGCTCCATGTTTTCCATCCAGTTCAACGAATCAAAAACTCGGAAAACATCTACACCAGAGTTCCATGATTCTTCAACAAACCTTTCCACCAAGTTATCCGGGTATGCAGAATAGCCAACGCCGTTAGATCCTCTAATCAACATTTGCAAAAGAACGTTAGGCATTCTTTCTCTCAATTCTGCCAATCTTTTCCAAGGATTTTCGTGTAAGAAACGCAGACAAACATCAAACGTAGCTCCACCCCACACTTCCATACTAAACACATCGGGATGATTCTTAGCAAATGCTTCAGCAACTGCATTTAAATCATACGATCGCATTCTGGTAGCCAACAACGACTGGTGTGCATCTCTAAATGTAGTATCGGTGTAATGAATCTGTTTGTCGTTCTTAATTTTCTCAGCAAACTTCTCTGGTCCAAGTTCAGTTAATAAGTCTTTGGTCCCTTTTGGATAAGCCGCATACTTATCGAAATCTGGAATTACCGGTGTGATAAATTTCTTCTCCGTATCGATAAATTTCACATCAGGGTTACCATTAACAACAATATCGCCCAAATACCTTACAATTTTAGTAGCTCTATCTAGCTTGTAATTAAATTTGAATAATTCTTTTGCTTGATCGATAAACCCAACAGTTGCTTGGCCATTTCTAAAAGTTTCGTGACTTACAATATTTTGAAGGAACTGAATATTATGGTTAACGCCTCTAATTTGAAATTCTTTAAGCGCTCGCTCCATTTTTCTACAAGCCCCATCCAAGGTTCTTGATTGAGCAGAAACTTTCACCAACATAGAATCGAAGAACGGGCTAATTTTTACGCCAGCGTAAAGACTTCCCATATCTAATCTAATTCCGAATCCACCAGCACTTCTATAGGTAATAATGGTGCCGTAGTCAGGTTTAAAATTGTCGCGAGGATCTTCCGTTGTAATTCTACATTGAAGCGCATAACCATCTAAAGAAACAGATTCCTGATTTGGTATTTTAATTTGCTCACTAGAAAGTTCGAAACCTGCGGCGATAAAAATTTGAGTCTTAATCAAATCTATACCTGTTACCATTTCTGTAACGGTATGCTCAACCTGAATCCGAGGATTTACCTCAATAAAATAAACTCCATCGTTTGCATCAACTAAAAACTCAACCGTACCAACGTTGTTGTACCCAACAGCCGTACATATATTAACAGCATGCACATACAGTTGTTCTTTTACATCTTCGCTCAATCCAAAAGAAGGAGCAACTTCCACCACCTTTTGAAAACGACGCTGAACAGAGCAATCTCTTTCAAATAAATGAACTGTGTTTCCATGCTGGTCAGCTACTATCTGAATTTCAATGTGCTTTGGATTCTCAACATATTTCTCAAGAAACATGGTATCATCTCCAAAAGCATTTTTGGCCTCTCTCCTGGCCTCATCAAAATAATTCTTAATCTCCTCGGCTTTGCGAATAACTCGCATACCTCTACCTCCGCCACCAGAAGCAGCTTTTAACATAACTGGGAACCCTATTTTTTCGGACTCAGTTAATGCAATATCACTGGTAGTTAAGCTAATCTCGTTACTTTGAATGACAGGAACATTGTTTTTAATAGCAGTTTCCTTGGCGTTAATTTTATCGCCTAACGCATCAATTACCTCAGGAGAAGGCCCTATGAAAATGATTCCGTTTTCAGCACACTTTCTAGCAAATTCGCTGTTCTCAGATAAAAAGCCATATCCAGGATGAATGGCATCTGCCTTTACTTGCTTAGCAACACGAATAAGTTCGTCTATATCTAAATAAGGTTTAAGAGGTGCATCATCCTCTCCTATTTGGTACGATTCATCACACTTATACCTGTGCATCGAATATCGATCCTCATGGGTATAAACGCCAATCGTTCTAACATTAATCTCTACACACGCGCGAAAAACTCTTATCGCAATCTCGCCTCTATTAGCAACTAATACACTCTTAATTTTCATTCGTTCCATCCTCCTTAGGAGATTTAAATCATTATATAAAATAACAAATGGTGCTTTTCCAATTCAAAATCGTTCAAACGCTACACAGGTAAGTACAGGTGTGTGTTCTCATCACTTTTCTTTATCGTTGAAAAAGCCTGCAAATATAATTTCAAAACCAGAAAATGAAAATTAATTTCCCAGAATTTTTAACCAATTTTGAATTTACTCGTAAAACACCATCATAACAAGCCATTTCACTTAAAAACATATTATTACGACCTTTACTTTTTAAAGCAATAACTAACCAAATGCATGAAGGGATCATTTTTTATTATCATTTCTGTAATTTTCATTCTTACAGGGTGTATCAATCAAGACAAAAAACAGAGTAACAAATTAATTCCGCTTAAAGGCGGCGCAAATTATGGAGGGGTATTTCGCTTCAATCTCAAGAACGATTACAAAAGCCTTTTCCCACATTCAATTATCGAATCATCGTCTTGGTTTATCAACGAACAGGTGTACGAGGGCCTAGTTGAAGCAGATCCTAATACATTAGAAATAATTCCTGAACTAGCAGAAAGTTGGGCGTATAACGAAGCGGACAATTCGTATGTATTTAAAATAAGAAAGGGTGTCTTTTTTATTGACGACTCTTGTTTTACAGGCGGAAAGGGACGTGAATTAACAGCACACGATATCAAGTTTTGCTTCGACAAACTTTGCGAAGCCCGACCAGATAACATTGGGTTTTCGTACACTTTTGCCGATAAGGTAAAAGGAGCCAATGCATATTACAAAGAGAGCGCCCTCCAAAACTTTAAACCTAGTGGAGTAGATGGCATCACTGTGCTCGACGATTTCGGATTAAAAATAGAATTGAATCAGTTTGATTCAGATTTCCTCAACATCCTTACCATGTCGTTCTGCTGGATTTTCCCGAAGGAAGCCTACCAGATGTATGGCGAAAAAATGGAAAACATCGCTGTTGGTACTGGCCCGTTTTACATAAAAAGCATAGATAAAGGCCGCAATGTGAATTTGACCAAAAATGAAAACTATTGGAAAAAAGACAAGTTCGACAACCAACTCCCCTATTTAGATGGGATTGTAATAAGTTTTATTGCAGATAAAAGAGTTGAACTAATTGAGTTTAAAAAAGGAAATTTAGACATGGTTTCCGATTTAAGAGTTGATTACATCAACGAATTTTATGGAGCAATTACCGATGAAAACAACACCAGAGATAAATTCATAGTTCAAGTTCAACCGGGATTAAATACTTCTTACATTTCGTTTAATCACCAAAGCGACAAAAACACCTTTAAGGATAAAAATGTAAGAATGGCCTTCCGTTTGGCCATCAATCAAAGGGCTTTGGTTAATGCTACCATAGAAACCAAAGGCGAGCACGCAAATAAAGGGTTGGTACCGCCTAGTGTTATCGGCTACAAATTCGACAGTTTAGTTGGTTTTTCTCACGATCCACAGAGGGCAATCGAATTCTTCAAAAAAGCTGGTTATGGCAATGGCAAAAAGTTTCCACCGGTTTCATTAACGGTAGCTGGAGAAAATTCAGACTTCGTTCACATTGGTCTTGCAATTCAGGACATGTTAAAAGAAACCCTTAATGTAGACATCGATTTAGATATTGTTCCATACAGTACTTCTATAGAAATAGAAAAATCTGGCGACTTCGATGTTTTCCTCAATACGTGGAGCGCCAACTACAACAGTCCTCAATCGTTTTTGAACTTACTGTACGGCAAACACACAGCTGCCAACTCCGATTCCCCTTCTTTATCTAACAGATCGGGATTTCAAGATCTAGTTTTTGATTCGCTCTTAGAAGAAGCATCCAGAACCACCGATCAGGAAAAAAGATATGCGCTCTACCTACAAGCCGATCAAGTTTCGATTGATGAAGTAGCAATTATTCCGTTATATTATGGTGAGGTAACGCGCTTGCTTCAAAATAATGTGATGAACTATGTGAGTAATTCTCTTGAGGAGAAAAATTTGCATAATGTATATTTTGCGACGCCAGTGGTTGAAGAAAAAAAATAAATAGCATTACAAACAGTACCTTCAGATTGAGTATCCTGAGAAAATTTATCATTGTAACATTCCTCTTTATCGGAGTGTCTTCAATAAATTCGAATGCCCAATCCATTAGTGATTCATCGAATACAACCGATGACAGTCGAAAATCAAATTTTACGAACCATGCGGATGTTAACAACAGAAGTTTGGTTAACCTTCCTACTCCACCGAGTACTCTTCAAGAAGAAGGAATAATTATAGTGAACATAAAAGTGAATAGAAAAGGAGACGTGACATGGGCCAAATCAGGTGCAATAGGCACAACTATTACAGATTTAAAACTAAATAAGAAAGCAGAGTAAGCTGCTTATAAAGCTAAATTCACACCAGATTCAACAGCCCAAGAATATCAAAAAGGATCAATCAGCTACATGTTCGTTTTGAACTAAAGCAATGTTGCTGAAACCTTTAAAACAAAAAAGCGTGAGTCTCTTTATCGAAACTCACACTTTAAACTGTTTTGGGTGGAAGATGGGGCTCGAACCCACGACCCTCGGTACCACAAACCGATACTCTAACCAACTGAGCTACATCCACCGTATTCAGGCGACAAAAATAAGATAAAATTTATATTCTCAACCAATATTTTTCAAACTAAAAACAATTGTCTGAAACATTAATCGTTATGGCAAATTATTGGCATTTAGAATAGGGAAAATTTATCTTTGCGCTATGTTCCAAAAGATTTTTACGACTTCTGCAGCACAACTTGCTGAAAGGCTTCTTGTGCTTTTCACTGTGATTATGATCACGCAATATCTGGGCGACAGCGGAAAAGGACAGCAAACACTGATTTTAAGCACGATAGAATTCATATTGCTTGCCTGCCAAATTATTGGTGGAGCTTCAATTATTTATTTAGCATCTAGATATTCTATTACGAAGCTCATTGTATCATCTTATCTCTGGACTTTAGTTATCGCATTTATCTCCTATTTCGTAATTGATTATCTCCAGCCGGTAGCGTCAGAATTTATTTTTCACGTTAGTTTACTCACTGTCTTTTTCTCGTTCACACAAATTAACATGAACATAATGTTGGGGCGCGACAACATTAATGCGTTCAATATTTTTAAAATATTAACTGCCGTTATTCTCTTTTCCAGCTTTGCATTTATATTTTTTGCACTCGACGAGAAAAACTTAATGTCGTACATCTATTCGCTTTACATAGCGCAAATAGGCATGTTTGTGGTAAGTCTCATTTATATTAGAAAATACTTCGATCAATTCAGCTTCGATGGCTTTAAAAAGGTATTAAACGCAACCGTTAAGTATGGCTTCGTTAATCAGATTTCGTACACCATGCACGTAATAAGCCACCTACTCGGTCACTTTATTATAGAGAGCTACTACGACGATTCTCACGTAGGCGTGTTTGCAACAGCTGTAATGGTAACCGAAGCACTTTGGATGTTAGGCAAAAGTATCGCCACTGTTCAGTATGCTAGAATCTCTAATACTGATGATAATAAAGCTTCTCAACTACTAACGGTTAATGTTACCAAGTTCGCCGTAGCAGCCACAATGCTAGGTGTAATTGTATTTCTCATCATCCCTCCTTCCGTTTATCAAATGATTTTTGGTAAAGATTTTAGCGGAGTTAAATACATCACATTATTTTTACTTCCAGGTATTGCGTTGCACAACGTATCCTTATTGGCAGGCCATTATTTTTCTGGAACAGGTCAATTCGTCATCAACGTATACGCCAACGGAGCTGCGCTTATAACAACCGTTGCTGCTATGTATCTTTTGGTTCCAACGTATGGCATGGTAGGCGCCGCTTCTTCCATGAGCATATCATTCTTGGTATTTGCAGGTGTAACACTTTATTTCTTCAAAAAGGAAAGTGGCATTGGCCCATTGGCGTTTATTCCTAGATTGGAAGATTTTAAAGCATTAAAAGAAGAGTTCAACAAATTCATATCAAAATAAGGCATGGGTAAAGTCGGTAAGTTCTTTAAAGCAATCGGATTGATTATTAGCAATCCATATCTGTTAAACAATGTTTTAGAAGATTCTGAAGTCAATAAGGAAATTATAATAAACGAGCACAATCTAGGCAATGGCTTGCCTGTGGTAGACTTGCTCCATATGTTTCCTTCGTTTGAGGATTCAATAAACCCATTTACATTTTTAGATGGTACATCTCAAGTAATCGATTTAGCAGTTTTAAAAAGTATTGCCGCCAAAATAGAAAACTGCGATTATTTAGAGATTGGATCTTGGCGAGGCGAAAGCGTTGTAAACGTTGCCGATACTGGCGCCAACTGCGTTGTGGTTAATTTACCAAAGGCAGATATGATTGCAATGGGTTTAAACAAAGACTACATCGAGAATCATCATTTTTTCTCTAAAAACAACCCAAAGATTAAAATTGTTGATGCTGATTCAACCAAGTTGGACTTCTCTTCTCTTAATCAGAAATTCGATTTAATTTTTGTGGATGGAAGCCATCATTACGAAGATGTAAAATCGGATAGTATCAACGCATTTGAACTTTTAAAAGACGAAAATTCGATTATTATTTGGCACGATTACCTTAACAATTCGGCATCTGTTAGATGGGAAGTTTTCAGAGGAATAATAGAAGGAACGCCGGAACCCAAAAGAAATAAGCTAACCCATATTTCCAATACGCTTTTCGCGATGTACAACAATCACAAGTACCCTAGTCACGAAATGAATTTTTTCGCTGAGCCAAATAAATCCTTCGAGGTAAATATTAAAGCAACTGCTATAACAGAGTAGTCAAGTCCTCCACTCCCATTGGCCTTTCAACCGTATAACCTTCTGCATACTTCACGTTAATAGGTCGGCCTAAATGCATGGCTCGCATCTTTATATAATCTCGAAAATGTTCTCCAGAAATAGGTGTTTCAGGCTCTTTAGATTCGGGATCAAAAAACTGTGATTTATAACAACCGATGGCTTCCAATTTTTGATCCATAAAATCTGTTATATCAACTACAAAATCAGGTTCAATATACCTGTCTTGTGTATAATTGTATACCGCTTTCGGTCGCCATGCTTCAGTCTCTGTTTCTAATTTAGCCAAACCCGATTTAAAGCAAGATTCAGAAATCAACTTAGCCGCATTACCATGATCTGGGTGTCGATCTCTAACAGCTGTTGCTATTACAACTTGTGGGCGGTACTTGCGAAGCACATTGACAATTTCCATTTGAAACTCCCGACTATTTTCAACAAATCCATCAGGTAAATTGAGGTTTTCTCTGGCAGTTATGCCCAACACTTTATTTGCCGCTGCCGATTCCTCTGCTCTTAAGTCGGCATTTCCTCTAGTACCCATCTCTCCTTGGGTTAAATCTACTATTCCAATCTGTTTGCCCATGCTAACGTACTTTAAAATAGTACCAGAGCAAGCAATCTCTACATCATCGGGATGAGCCCCAAAAAACAATATGTCCATAACAAATATATAAGGTCATAAAGTTACTTATTCCCTCATTATTCAGCAGAAACGTTGCTGATTAATTTGTTTTCAATTTGAAGCGCTATAGAACGGCATGATCTCTGCGAGGTAATAAATCAGGTATCATTATGTGATTTATTAAAAACAATAGGGCAATTTTATTGGGGTATCACATTTGCTTAGTACCTTTAAAGACGGTATTAAAGAGACTAAGACTCTTAACTATCAATAGTTTGAAGAAGATTAAACAAAATATTACTTCGCTTTCTTTCTTGCGAAATGCAGGGAACAAGCTAGTTATATTGTCACTTTTGGCATGTTCTTTCAATTTATCCGCGTTTTCACAAGACGAACCGCACCCAGAAGACGAATCTGATCCCAATGTAGAATACTACAGACTATTCCTTTCTAAAACCATGGATAAAGGACAGAACAAGCGAAACGTCTTCTATTTCCAAACACACATTTCGAGCGAAAGGTTTATCAGAAATTTAGCAATTGAATTTGGTGATCCCAAAAGCTCTCCCAAAGGAGATTTCGAAGTTAACTCCAAACATATTTGGTCGAAAGTAAAATATTTGGAATGGAGCGATAAAAACCTGGTATTAGAGATGAATGATGATTTCTGCAACGGTTTAGATCATTGCGTCACTTTTTCTTTCTATGAAGCTAAAGGAAACGACTTACTTGACCCTAGTCATGAAGATTACAAAGATATCTTCGATCATTTTCAGCAAAAGATTGGCAGGAGTTACTTTAGAAGTGTAGTCTTTTTTTAAAATTCGCGTGATCAAATCTTTCAAAATAGTTCTACTTGGTAGTGGTAATGTTGGTACTCAACTGGGGCTTGCACTTCACAATGCAAAGCATAATATCGTTCAGGTTTTTAGTAGAAATGAATCTGCTGCAAAAACCTTAGCCAATCAAATCGATGCAGATTTCACCAACAACATAGATCAAATTGATTCAAACGCCGATATTTACATTATTGCTGTAAAAGACGATGCGATCGAGTCGCTGGCAATAAAGCTGAATATTGCAGACAAAATTCTTGTTCACACAGCCGGAAGCATTCCTATGGAAGTATTACAAAACGCTTCGCCCAATTACGGCATCCTCTACCCGCTCCAAACTTTTAGTAAAACTAAGCAAGTAGATTTTTGTTCAATTCCAATTTGCATTGAAAGCTACTCTGCCTCAACCTTAAAACAAATCAAAGTTTTGGCCGAAAGTTTATCAGATAACGTGCAAGAAATCAATTTCGAAAAGCGAAAAACATTGCATTTGGCAGCCGTTTTTGTCTGCAATTTCACCAATCACATGAACCACATAGCGAGCGAACTAATGGAAGCAGAAGGCTTACCATTCGATTTAGTGGTACCGTTAATAAAAGAAACAACTAATAAATTAGACGAATTAACACCAGCGGAAGCACAAACTGGCCCTGCAATTCGCAACGATCAAAACGTATTAAAAAAGCACATGGAAGCGCTTAAAGGAAATGAGGATTATCAAAATATTTATAAATTGCTAACTGAAAGTATACAGCATAAAAAAATAAGCATGGCGCAACAAATATTCAAACAACAATTAAACAAGGTTAAAGCATTCGTTTTCGATGTAGATGGCGTATTAACCAACGGAGATGTACTGCTACTCAGCACGGGCGAACAAGCTCGCACAATGTCTACCAGAGATGGATTTGCAATGATGCTAGCCAAGAAAAAAGGCTACCACGTTTGCATTATTACAGCTGGTTCATCCGACGCAATTATTGGCAGAATGGAAAAATTAGGCATTACAGATATTCACATTGCTGTTCGTGATAAGGTAATGGTGCTAAAAACTTTTATGGAAGAGAACCGCCTATCCACAGACGAGGTACTCTATATGGGCGACGACCTCCCCGACTTTCGAGCCATTCAAGTTGCAGGTGTTAAAACGTGCCCAGCAGATGCAGCAGTTGACATTAAAGCGTTGTGTGATTACATTTCCGACATAAATGGTGGCGCAGGCTGCGTAAGAGATGTTATTGAACAGGCAATGAGATTACATGGCAATTGGCCACTTGACGGAATTTACTAAGCCACAATATGATTAGCTTTATAAAGCTTATTCGACTTCCTAATTTGTTAATTATTGCACTTACCCAATATTTGGTGAGGTATGCAATTATTGAAAGATACATTGGCTACAACGGACTAGAACTTCAGATGGCCGACATGCATTTCTTTTTACTCAGTCTTTCTACCGTTATGATTGCCGCAGCTGGATACATCATCAACGATTATTTCGATATTAAAATTGATAGAGTAAACAAACCAGAATCCCTAATTGTAGGCAAAACAATTAAGAGAAGAGTGGCCATGGGAGCGCATTTCATTATTAACGCTATTGCCATTGCCATAGCTTGGTATTTGGCAACCAACATAGTGGGCATTAAGGCATTAGTTATGATTCATGTAATTATTGCATCTGGTCTTTGGTTTTACTCCACCCATTTTAAGAAGCAATTCTTAATTGGCAATGTCATAATCGCGATTATGGCGGCCTCTGTTCCACTGGTAGCATCACTATACGATATTTCAATACTCAATGCCATCTACTGGAAAATGGTTGTAAAGGAAGTTGTCTATTTTAATGGCTTGTTTATTCTTATTGGCTGGTACGCCGCTTTCGCTGGACTAACCACATTGATTAGAGAAATAATTAAAGACATGGAAGACTACATTGGCGACATGCAATTTGGAAGCAGTACACTTCCCATTGTCCTTGGAATGCAAAACACAAAATGGGTACTCTTCGGTATTATTTCAATATTAATGGGGTTGATAGGATATATTTCATATTTAGAATTCGATGGTGGACGCCTCGCCCCCTTCTTCTATTTTATTGGTCTTGTAGAGATTCCGCTCGCCATTATGTGCGTACTTTTAGTAAAAGCCGACAGCAAAAAACAGTATACAAACATTAGTTGGTTGCTAAAAGGAATAATTATTACCGGGATATTTTCGATGTATCTTATTTAAAACAACACTTTGATTCAGCATAAAATAATACTAGCCTCAAAATCACCGAGGAGAAAAGAGCTACTAGCCAGTTTAGACCTTGATTTTACTGTAGAAATTAGAGAAGTTGAAGAAAACTTTCCCGACGATTTACCACCTGAAGAAACCGCCTTGTACATTGCACAGTTAAAGGCGAATGCTTTTTCGGATATACTTGCCGACAATACCGTTGTTATTACCGCCGACACCGTGGTTATATTAAACGAACAAATTTTAGGAAAGCCTCAAGATGAAGCCGATGCTAAAGGCATGCTCAAGCAGCTTTCGGGAAACCAGCATCGAGTTATTACAGGTGTGGTTTTAAAATCTAATGAGAAAACAATAGCTTTTAGTGTGAGCACCAAAATTCATTTTAAAGAATTAACCAAAGATCAAATAGAATATTACGTTGCTAAATACCAACCTTTAGATAAAGCTGGCGCATATGGTGTGCAGGAATGGATTGGACACATTGGAATAGACTATTTGGAAGGCAGTTATACCAACGTTGTCGGATTTCCTTTAGTAGAGGTTTATGATGCCCTTAGAGATTTTTAATACAAAATCTCTCTCAAACGACCTTCCGAAATTGGCTTAGTAACTCATGTTACGCATCGTTAAGCCACTTTTGCTAAATTGGGTGTTAATAACTGTTGCACTTCGGTTGTTGCTTTTTTCATTGCCATAATATTTATGTAGCGTTTTAGGCAAAAATTATTTTCACCCTTCCTCATTTTAATCAATTCAAACCGATTGAAAGCTCCGATAGAAGCTATAAAATGGCTTTTTTGTGTAGTGGTGGTTCTTGATGGTGATTTTGCAAAGCACGTATTGGATTTGATCGACTTATGATACTCTTCTACTTTCCATCTT
>JABSPQ010000069.1 GCA_013214205.1 Flavobacteriales bacterium | reverse complement strand
TCGAGTGGTGCATCGTCTGTAAACTACGACTTCGATGGAGATGGTTTCTTAGATGCCATTGATAGAGCAGATACTTTGTACCTCTATCCTGATACAGGCTCTTTTACAGCTCGTCAGGTAGTAGAAAACACATATGGTTGTACAGCCGAGGCATTCGAGGATATTAAGATAGAAGGCGAGTACATTTTGTACACCGCCAACATCTTTACCCCTGGAGATGGTAACGACCTCAACAATACCTTCCTACCTAAGGGTTTGGGATTAGAGAACAGTGTGTTCAACTTCTATGTATTCGATAGATGGGGTAACCTAATATTTGAATCAACAGAATATGGAGATGCAAGCACAGGTGGTTGGGACGGAACAGTTCAAGGTAGAAGTGGAAATATCGTACAGCAAGACGTATACGTTTGGGTAATAGAAACCACCGATCACAAAGGGAATCCGCACAAGTACATTGGGCATGTAACGGTTGCGAAACTGAATTAAAACGAAATGCCGTCATCCTGACTCCATCTCGCCTTAGCGAGCATGGAAGCAGGATCTCTGCAGCCGAAGGAACGCATGATTTAAGGAAGTTTTAAGTGTAAAGTTTAAAATGTTAAGTGCGATCTTGAATGAGTGAGCTTAAGTCAGAAAGTTTAAAATGTTAAAAGTAAAATACGATCCCGCAGGACTTCACATTTTTCACTTCACCCTTTCCTTCCTTATATAAAACTTAGTCCTTAAATATCTTCCTACTACTTTTCACTCCATTCAAATCGAGCGATAAAATATACATCCCACTCGCTAAACCATTGCCATCTATAAGAACCTGTTGAACTCCGGCAGGCATATCTCCGCTATGCAGTACCTTAATCAATCTTCCATTCATATCTGTAAGCGTTAACGACACCATACCCTTCGTGTTATTATTAAAAGAAATAGTGGTAGACGATTCAAACGGATTTGGATAATTCGTAAAAAAGTAATCATCCGATCCAACTCCATTTTTAATAAAATCATAGCAATACAAGAAATCCATCTCGTTCCATACAGATCGGTAAGCCCTATACGTGTACCTGCTTGCATTTGAGGCACTGTCGATGTACAATTCCATTACTTTATTACCTAAAGTATCATACTCCGTAACATTAGGTTCATCCGAACCAACACCACCCCAGCTAATAAAATAATTTCCATTATCTAGCTTCTGAATATTTCCTCTATTAGGCGAATCTTCAACTAAGTCATTTGCTTGCTCCCAAACCACCGTAGCCGTCATTAAATCCAAATCTAGTTCATACTCAATTCCTCGTGGGGCGTTACCTGTATAGGTGGCATTATCAAACATCAAAATATGCCCATTAGATAATTCCGAAACACTATGTTGCGAACAGAAACCGGCCGTATCTCCAATAAGTTCAAAATCACTATTGTTGCCGCCAAGTCTCCAAATTATAGACGAATCTACCGTGTTAATCTTAGTAATTTGATCCAATCGTTTAGACGAAAGTAAAATATTACCATCCATCGTTTCCCAAACAGAATTTGAATGGATAAAATCAACATAAAACGATTTTGATACCCCATGCTTGCTGTCCGAATAATCATAATTATCCCAGCTGCTCCACTCAAACAATACCTCTTTGGTATTAATATCTACTTCCTGAACATAATATCCTCTTTCAATCACCTCAATTAAATCATAAGGCTCAATACGAATCGAATCTTGAAACACCTCATCATTACAAATAAGCAAAGCATTTCCATTCTCCTTAAAATAAACATCGTGAAAATTAGAAGAATAGCCATTCCCGCATGTTAATGAATCAACCAAATTGTATTCATGATCCATTATGAAATGCTTTTCCTTATAAATGTCGAAAAAGCTAAGTTGACATTCGTTTATTTTCCTAAAATCTCGTCCTTGCCCTAGGCCATAATAAATTATATTTCCCCAATTATCAATAATGTATATATAGGAAACCGAAGGAGAAAGTTGCGTGTGCATAAAAATGTGTCCTTCGCCAATATTACCATAATTGTTGATGATGAAATTGGGAAAATCGGCAGGAGGAGTAACCGATTTTTGCGGTACCTGAGTGTGATTTTGACCTTGTGCAAAAACAGTCCCCAAAGCCATTAAAATTGTTGCGAAAACAAACTTGTTCATTGGTGAGATTTTAAATTTCAGGAGAGAATTAATGTTTATTAAAGATAAGGCTTAATATCACTATTATCAAAGATAGAAATCTTGTATTAGATCGTACATATTGGTACTATTCGATAAGTAGATAGATTTTACTTCTGTTTTATGCGAAAAAATCAAGTTGAATATGTGATTTTTTTATTTATTCGTAACTGTCTCATAATGTGCCTAATGTAGTATTGCCAGGGCGATACAAAGAAATGCGTATCGGTTTAACTGTGTAGTTTTCAGAATAGTTCGTACATTTAGTATAGTCGATAAGGTGAGATTTTAAAACAGAATTTTATTCTAGAGGAGTCTAAAAATAGCAGTCTTGAAATAGGTGCATAAAATGAAAAAATTGATGTAAATCAATTGAATAATAAAAAATTGAAAATAAATGAACCGATTATTCCAAACCATAAAACACCAAGAAATACGTGTTTTTTTATCAACTAAAAATGTGGTTAAAATGATCGAAAATTAAGGCAACCTTTTAAACGTTCTATCGACATAGATTTATCAAACACAAAACAACAGGAAAGACCAGAGGAGAATGACCAATTTCAGTTTCAAAAAATTAACAATTTCAAGTCTCAATTTCGACAATCATAATTTTTTGGAATAACGCAAAAATATATTTTATATGAAAATTTCTATCTTAAATTTCGCAAGCTTTTCAAATGCAAATTTCAAGCGGATTTTTAGTTTAATATTTCTCTCATTAGTATTTAGCATTGCTGTTAGCGCGCAGGAAGATTGCTCCAACGGAGTTGACGATGACGGCGATGGCGATATTGATTTGAACGATTCGGATTGCCCATGCGGTGGTTCAATAACTATTTTGGATACAGGTTTGGTTACCAATTGGAGTATGGAAGACCTTACTTGTTGTACAGGCAAGTGGGAGTATTCCAATCCAAATTGTCTTACAGGTTGGCCTGTGATGAGTGCTCCAAACGGGTCTACAGACATGTTTAGTACCGACTGTCCTGACTATTATGCCGGTCCACAAGATGCCAAGGATTCACATGACTCTCCTGAAAACCAGCCACTTCTAGGGGCAACATTCCAAGGAGGAGAAATAACAAAAGATTGGGCAGAATTTATGTCGGTTCCATTGCACACAACCATGCCAGGTGGGGTAGAGCATTGCTTTAACTTTTGGACAGTAGGTTATGGAATGGATGGAGGTGATTTGAGTTTGTGCATGAATTTGCCGCCACCAGTTTTAGGCCCAGTAATGTTAACACTGTATGGTCACGAAACAGATATTGCTGAAAGCAATGGATTGAACGGAAAAAATTGTCCTACCGATAACGATAATTCATGGTTAACATTGGGCGAGGTCGAATACACACCAAGTGGAGATGCTACATGGGTAAACTTATGTTTTTGTTTCACGCCCGCTCATGATGTTAATGAAATTTATTTAGGAGCGCCATGTGATATTCCAGATGATTACGGTTACAACACTCCTTGTAGTCAATATCAAATGTATGATAATATGCTACTTTCCGAATTGCCTTGTGGCGATGCTCCTTTTGGTTCTACTATTCAAGTAGAGGGCATACCTGCTAGTATTACACCTACTGTTTCTTCATGGGAAAAACCATGTGCTGGCGATTTCAGATTAGAAGCTGTTCCAGATACATTTGGTTGCGAATATCAATGGTATTTAGAAGGCATTGCATTAGCTGGCGAGAGCGGAGTAAATGTTGCCAAGGGCAGCAGCTATTTCTTAGATATAAATGGAAATGGATACCCGATTGGAAACTACAAGTTCAGATTAGATTGTGGTGTTGATGATGGAACGTCATGTGTTAGTTATGAGCTTACAACAAGCGGCCCAACCTTGGTTTTAGAAAACACTACTGATCCTACTTGTTTTGGAATTTGTAATGGAGACATGACGGTTTCGTTTACTGGCGGAACAGGTCCTTATTCGTTAGATTGGTCTACTGGAACAAACACAGGAGGAGCAACAAGCCCAACTACAGAAGCTGGATTATGCGGTGTAAATACGCCGTTCTCAGTAACGGTTGAAGACAATTCTGGCTGCACGCATTTCATTTCTGCCGAGTTAATTGAACCTGAGCAGTTGATAATAGACGTTACCAGAACCAACGAAACGGTTTGTGGAAACAACGATGGAACAGCAACTGTTTCTTGGATTAGTGGAGGTACTTATAATGGAGTTAATGCAGATGTAGGATTTAATGCAACGGGAGAAACAATTGCTAAAAAAGATGAGACAGACTTAATTCTTACCGTTGAAAACATGAATAGAACAGATATTTCGGCTACCACCTTGGTTGATATATGTGTAAACATTACTGATGTTGGCGAGGACAAAATAGATAAACTCGAAATGAGTATTTCCGATCCTTGTGGTAACGAACTTGATTTAAAATTAAAAGACGGTCCAAAGGGAAATACAGGTGTTTTAGAAATATGCTATACAACATATTCAGTAGCCGAAATGACCATGAATGGTCCGTTTACTGGTTCTGCCGACTATCTTCCTGGTGATGGAACTCGTTTTGATGACCCTACCAATGCAATTGTAACAGGAGGATGCGATCCTAATGGAGATTGGATTCTTTGGGTGAAAAATGGCGCAAACAAAGAAACAACATTAGCGGATTGGTCTATGACATTAAAAGATTCTGTTCCGGGTGTTGGTCCACCTCGTTATGTATGGAGTAACGCATCAGAAACCGATGCTGCCATTACTGGCCTTACAGGTTCCGATAGTTTTGTAACCTATACGGTAACAGCAACCGACGATAATTTATGTACAGCAACTGCAACGGTAGATATTTGGTGTCCAACGGCGCCAATATGCTCTATTGTAGTAGATGCAGAGCCTTTGTGTCCTGGTGTATGCGATGGACAAGCTACAGTAACCCTTGGAAATGTGGGTAGTGGAGCTAGTTTTTCTGTTGCATGGGGCAATAGCAGTAACGATGTTGGAACAGGCCTTGGATTAGGTGGTTCGCATCAGTCAACAGCAAACCTGTGCGACTTATCTGCTACCGATTATACAGTAACAGTAACCGATGAAGGAACCCCTACTTTAACGGGTACATGTACAGTAAACTTAACCGACCCTTCTTCAGTAGTTATTGTTTATGCAAGCGATATAGAGCCTCAATGTAATGGAGGAAACGACGGTTCAATAACATTTACCTACAGCGGAGGAACTGCTAATTACTCTATAGAAACTGCTTCTTCTGGAATAACAAATAATCAAAACTCAGGTACATATACAGAGTCAGGAATAGGAGCTGGATTACACGGCGTTACAATTACAGATGCTGGAGGATGTTCTTCAACAACCGAATTTAATTTAGGAGAGCCAACTGAAGTATCAGTAATAGCAGACGGAGTAGACCCTCTTTGTTTTGGTTCGAGCGACGGTAACTTAACTGCAGTTGCCAGCGGTGGAACTGTTTCAGGAGCATATAGTTATTCGTGGAATGGTGGTGTTGGTACACAACAAAACAACATTGGTACAGTTGCATCTGGTTTATATGTTGTAACGGCCGAAGATGATAATGGATGTACAGCAACAGCTGAGTTCGAATTATTCGACCCTGCATTGTTAGTCATAACAATAACAAATCCTGTAGATCCTACTTGTAATTCTGCAATGGATGGTACAATGGAATCTTCTGTTACAGGAGGCACGCCAGGTTATACTTACTTATGGTCTAACCTAATAGAAACCAATGATAACATCGGTGGTTTAGACGAAGGCGTTACTGGTGTGGTTGTAACAGATTCGCAAGGATGTATAGCAATTGACGACGAAACGCTTACCGATCCGTTAATAGTTGCTGCTACAGAGTTAACAACACCTGCAACATGTGGTGATGATAACGGAACTGCTTGGATAGATACTTCCACAGTAAATCAAGTAAGCGGAGGAGTTGGCCCATACACGTATTTATGGGACAACAACGCTGGCGACGGAACCAATTCGTTAGCTACCGGACTTGCTGTAGGAAATTATTTTGTAACTGTATTTGATGCAAACTTATGTTTCTTGGTTGTGCCTGTTAGTGTTAGCGACCCGGGTGCGCCGCAAATAGTATGGAACGATTTTCAAGCAGTTGTTTCTTGTAATGGAGGCTCTGATGCCTTTGGTGAAATAGAAATAGTTTCTGGTAATCAAGATTTTTCGATCACTTGGTCTGCCGGTACACCTGTTGGCGGCACAACTGCTCTAGGTACAGGTTTGTACTCTGCAACAGGTCTTAGTGTAGCTGATTCGCCGTTAGAAGTTACCATAACCGATACAGATGGCTGCGAGGCTACACAACTGCTAGTTATAACCGAACCAGATGTTATAACGGTTGTAACTTCTCCTACCAACCCTGCTTGTTTTGGTGCTGATTCTTACGGTTCTTTATTAGCCGTAGCTACAGGAGGAACAGGAGACCCTACTGGATTTACTTATAATTGGGACAATACACTTTTTGGTGCAAGTCAAAGCGGGAATGTGTCTGTAACTGGAACAGTAAATTATATAATTACTGTTACCGACGATAATGCTTGTATAGGTACACAAACGGCTCAATTGGTAGAGCCAACAGAAATAGATGCTACAATAAGTGGTACCGATCCACTTTGCTTTGGATCGTCCGACGGTACTTTAGATTTAACAAATCCTACAGGTGGCACAGGAAGTGGCTACACTTATTTATGGACGCCAAGTGGAAGCGATCAAAACTTAACAGGATTAACATCTGGAACTTATGACGTAATCATCTCGGATGGTAATTTATGTACAATAACACGAACACTCGATTTAGTTGATCCAGCCGAATTGTTTGCAAATGCAAGTGTTAATACACATGCCAATTGCGACGCCATTTGCTTTGAAGGAGAAGTTAAAGTGGTTGCTACTGGAGGTGTGGGTCTTGTTCCTGCCGATTACACTTATGAATGGGATAATGGCAGCTCTATCAACGATACCATCTTTAGTTTAAATAATCAAGAATATTGCGCAACTGTTACAGATGCCAATGGTTGTAAAGCAAACGATTGTGCGGAAGTACTTGGGTATCCTGCTCAAGTATGGATAGAAGTTTTAGAACATAACCCTTGTTACGGAAATGAAGTAGGATCGATAGATTTGTCAATGATCATTAGAGGCAATGGCCCTCCTTACATATTTACTTGGGACCCTGCAATAGCGACTCCTAGTCTTGGCGATTCAATATTAACCGATTTAGCCGCTGGCACATATTCGGTAACGATATTAGATTTCTTGGGTGAAGAGTTTACAAGTTCTTATGTAATAACTGAGCCATTAGCTCCTCTAGATGCTCAATGTTCGGGTATCGATCCAAAATGTTTCGAAGGTACGGATGGATCTGTTTCTGTAATTGCAACTGATGGAACATCGGGTTACACATATGTATGGAATGATGCCAATACTCAAAGAACTGCTACTGCTAGCAACTTGGGAGCTGGTACTTATAATGTAATTGTAACCGACGCCAATGGTTGTTCAGAAACATGCCAACATACACTTACAGATCCAGCTGAGTTAATCGTTACATTAAGTGATAACAAACCGTCGGAATGTGGCATGGCGAATGGTGAATTAACAGCTAGTGTAGTTGGAGGAACAGGAGCCTACACATATAGATGGCTTCCTACAACCAACGATGATGTTATCTCTCCAACCAATTTATCTAATGGAACCAATACGGTTACTGTTACAGATGAAAACGGTTGTGTGGCCACGGAACAAGATGATCTTGAACATCCAAACAGGCCAGAGGTTACAGTTACTGTAATTAAGCATGTTTCGTGCTTTGGAGGCGATGATGCGAAGGTTGTGGTAGGTATTACTGGAGGACAGGAGCCGTACAACTACGACTTAACTGTAGATGGAACTACCACTTCGGATGTTTTA
>JABSPQ010000068.1 GCA_013214205.1 Flavobacteriales bacterium | reverse complement strand
CTGAGGTAACGCTTGGAAGCATTAGTAAGTCACAAGCTGGTTTGGAGTGATCCATGCAGTGAAGTAAGCGAGACTACAAAAGTCTGAACTGACGAACAGAAACGGGATAAGAGGCATAACTGATCGGGTGAGCAAGCACATCTTTGTAAAGCCCAACGAATACCAAAAGAGCAGTTATGTAGATTCCGCAGGGTTAAACCGAAGGACATTTACCTTACCAAGGGAGATCTTCACAGCCACGATTTGGTTAAGTGAAGAAGTCAGCAGAGGTCATAGTACTTGTAGGAAACGAGCTACTCAAAGTAGTAGAGGGTCTCACAGGCAAGGAAGGACTGAACGTAAATTGGTTTTCAATTTGGGAAGGAATTGAAGTAATTCAATAGCCTCTCGAAACGAAAACAGGAAATGAAAATGTAAAACAAGAATGATTGAACAAGTAGTACATCCTCACACCCTGCAAAAAGCATTGAGACAAGTGATTGTCAATAAGGGTAGCGCAGGTATAGATGGTAGAAAGACGGCAGGCTTCAGGGATTATTTCCGCGAACATAAAACGTCAATTATCCAATCCATACGTGAAGAGAACTATACTGCTCAAACCATTCTTGGTGTTGAAATTCCGAAAGAAAATGGTAAAACACGTCTTTTAGGAGTTCCAACTGTAACCGATAGGTCACTTTAACGAGCTGTATCACAAGTGTTTATGGTGAAGTGTGAAAATGAATTTAGTGTTCAGAGTTACGGTTTTCGTCCAAATAAAAACGCCCGCCAAGCAGTTGGTAAGGCATTGGAACATATCCATGAAGGATATACGTTTATTGTTGACATTGACTTAAAAACATTCTTCGACGAAGTAGACCACTGCCTGCTTCTGAACTTACTCTATCAGAAGGTAAAATGTCGGATAACTCTTGGATTGATACGTAAATGGCTACGAGTACCGATACAAATCAATGGTAAGTTGCAGAAGAGAAGAAAGGGTGTTCCGCAAGGCTCGCCTTTAAGTCCGTTATTATCTAATATCCTACTCAACGAGTTGGACAAAGAACTAACACGGAGAAAACTTCGCTTTGTACGTTATGCCGATGATTTCAGTGTCTATACCAAACGAAAGAGTGATGCCACAGCAACGATGAGCGCAATCTCAAAGTATCTTAAAACTAAACTTAAACTCACGATTAATCGAGAGAAAAGTGGAGTAAGGAAGCCTGTTCAGTTCACTCTTCTCGGTTTTGGATTTGTACCAACGTACAAGAAAGGAGATAAAGCACGGTACCAACTGGTGGTAAGTGACAAAGCGTGGGAGCGGTTGAAAATGAAATGGCTGACCCGAAAAACAATCCCGATGTCCTTCGATGAGCGAATAACTAAGATTAACGAAGTTCAAAGAGGATGGTTAAACTATTTTCGAGGAACAAGTATTCAAGGAAAACTCAAAGAACTCGATGGGTGGTTGCGGAATCGAATGCGCTATTGCATTTGGCATCATTGGAAAAAGCCTGAACGAAAGAGGAAAAACCTTATACGATTAGGAGTAGACCAAGATCATATCTATGCGTGGAGTAGAGCTAGAAAAGGAGGGTGGGCAGTCGCTCAATCTCCGATTCTGATCACGACTATTACACTCAAACGGCTTAAACAACGAGGATACATTGCTATGTTGGACGTTTACACAAAGTTTAAACCCGTTGATTTACGAACCGCCGTATACGAGACCCGTACGTACGGTGGTGTGAGAGGCGCACTCCGCTCAATTTTGGGCGGAGCCGTCTACTCGATTGTAGCACGTTTGTCGTTTTATTAACCCATTATTTCTCCGTCCATCCTAGTATTATGTTAGATACGAAGCGTGGTTCGGGTGGCAAGGAATAGATACTTTCTTCGTAGCGTTTATTGTAAGGAGAAATATTTACTATATCACCGTTTACATAAAGGGTACTGCTTCCCCCCGGATCAAATCCCATCGCAGTGGTCATGCCTTGCTCTTTAAGAATGCCGGCCATGTCATAATGGGTAGCACCAACCGATTCTCTTATGCGTCCATTTACGGCTAAAACTCTAAGTTCACCTTCAGCATTTATACCCACTCCTATTTTTGGTCCTCGCATATCAGTATAATCTAGGCGAGCTGCTTGTGTTCTAATGGAGTTTTTGGTTTTCCAGCCTTCAGTTTCCATATTGATAATGCATTCACCGTTTTCTAGTAGCATGGGTCCAGCTTCAATAGCGTAGGACACTTTTGACCAATGAATACCTAAAGTTTCATCCTCAATCAAATTGAATGCTAGCTCTTTACCAACTACAAAAACTTTATCTGAGAACATGTTTTTGGGTATACATAGGGTAAGGCCTACTGGGATAAGTTGAACCTTGTCACCAGCTTTAGGATGTATGATTTCTTTGATAGTGATTCCAGAAATGCGAACAATAACGTGCTCTGTTGTAGTTATTTCATCCTCTTCAAAATTAAGATCAAAGAAACAAGGAGTGTTACTTAAATTTGTGTTGTAAGCACTTGATTCAAACGTGATTTTTCCTTTTTTCGTTTTCACTTCAAAACCTGCTTTACAATTTACTTTCTTAATGTCAATTTTTCCATCCTTATAAATAATAAAGGCTGGTTTATTAAATAATGGTGGACATTTTACTTCACCATCTATAATCAGTAAACCAAGAGGAGAACCTATATAAGTTTCTGGTAAACCCAGTTTGCCAACGAGCTCTGGATTTAAAATGTAGCCACCGTTCCAGGCCAGACTTATTGTCTGAGTGTCAGCATTTTCTTTGGTATATTCTCCTAATAAATCAGGAACATTCTTGGGGCCATTTTTTGCAAAATGGGCATTAAAATTCCACTTGCTTTTCTTTGTGTTTGTTACAGCCATTACACCAGACCAAGGCAAACCATCGGCATAAACCCCACTTAAATATTTGTGGGTTACGGCTAGTGCCGGAAGCTTTGTTTTCTGTTCAACATTATCGAGCTCCTTTAAAAATGGGATGATTGGAGTTCCGTTGGTTTCAGCATCTTTACTAATAAGTTCAAACAGTTTGTCTTCACCTAGTTTATCGGATAATTTTTTAAACAACGAAGAATTTAGAGCATTGTGAAAGTCTTTGGAAGTTTGAATTGGTGTAGGGTAAGATATTGTTGTTCTTACTCCAGCAGGTACAAATTGAAT
>JABSPQ010000067.1 GCA_013214205.1 Flavobacteriales bacterium | reverse complement strand
TTTCTCCAAAAAGTTCGATTTCTGTCCACGAATCACATCCTGAAATTATTGCTGATACTGTTTGAAAAATAATAGCTTCTAAATTATAAAGTTTGGTACGGTTAATTCTAGGGTCTTTCAAAACAGAAAAACAGCCTAACAGATTTTTAGTCATTTTTACTTGCAAGATACTAAAAATCAGCTGACTGCACAAGCTTTCAGCAGTGTATTTGACTGGTTTTTAAATAGTTAGTTGTGAACAATCTTCCTTTAGAATTGGGCTAATTTAGACCCGATTGCCCTGTAAATAATAGGCCTAGAAAAAGGTTTGGATATGAAACACCTACATTTGTAATGAATCAATTATTATTTAACCCAGAAGTTGCATTTATGAGTTGAATTCAGCGATTGAGTAAAATAGCTTTAAAATTGATGATGCAGATTAACGAAAAGGTTTTCGAACAGTTCCCTACAATTAAAACAGAGCGCTTATTATTAAGAGAGATTCGGGAAAACGACTTGCAGGAAGTTTTTAAAATTTATAGCAACAGCAAAGTTATTAATGAGTATTATGGTTTGTATCATTTTACTAAAATTGAACAAGTCAAGGCATTGATGGAACTATGGAGTTTGGAATATGAGCAAAGGCAGGGGATAAGATGGGCTATTGAGTACGAGCAGCAAATTATAGGGATTTGTCATTTAAAAGATTTTACACTCAAGCATTTTCGATGCTTAATCGCCTACGAACTTTCTTCCGAATATTGGGGGCAAGGTATTATGCATGAGGCTGTAGAGGCTGTATTGTATTGTGCATTCAATTTGATTGGGTTAAATAGAATTGAAGCGCACCTGCATCCCATAAATGATAATTCTATTCGGCTTTGCGAAAGGCTCAACTTTAATTTCGAAACTATTTTAGAGGATAATTATTATTTTGATGGAGCAATCTATAATACTACTTTGTATATAATGCTTGCCAAAAATTTTCAATTGAGGCAGGAAGGTAAAGTGGAATTTATTTAGAGATAAAGGACGCCTCCCCAATAACATATTTACGACTTAAACCATTTGATAATCAAGCGATTTTAATTGTTTCTATTATATTAGCTTTTCAAACATCAACGCATTAAACTCTTTACTATGAAATTAAAAAATTACGGATTGGTTGCTGCTGCGGTTGCTGCTGCAGGCTCAGTTCAAGCTACTATTGTACACACAGATGTAAATCCTGATGTCGTTTTATCTACAGATGGAGATAATTTTAGAATTGACCTGAACGATGATGGTACCGATGATTTTAACATCAGTTTTGAGTTTCTTAGTAATAAATACAATGATGTAGGTTTTCAAAATCAGAATTCTGCTAACTATTATGCGTTTAAGACAGGACCAGATTACTCTGGCAAAACGAAGGAATGGGTGTCTGCGATAAGTTATGGTGATCCGATTGATAGTACTGCCATTTATAATTGGGGAACGGAACCTTATACTGGGCTTAATGACAATGTGGGTTGGGAGCAAGTGGTAGGCAATGCCTTCCCAAATCCATATGGCCTGTTTAACGATAAAACAGCATACATTGGTGTTAAGTTTTTAGTTGATGGGCAAAATCATTTTGGTTGGATTCAAGTTACGATGTCCGATGAATATGCCACCACTACAATCCACGACTTTGCTTATGAATCGTGCTACGATGTATCTATTATTGCTGGACAAACTACTGGTGGTTGCGATCCCGTTTCTGTAGCGGAAAATGCCGACTTCAAGGTTTCTATTTATCCTAACCCTGTGCAAGATCAGTTACATTTAATATTTCCCGCGTCTATGAATAATGGAACGGTTAGATTGCTGGACATAACGGGTAAGGTAATAGAAACTCAAAGCAACTTAAAAGGGAACAAGCAGCAAATTTCTATGGAGCAATTACCTGTTGGTGTTTACATCCTAGAAAGCACTGTAGCTGGTAATACGGTTAGAAAAAAAGTTGTAAAATCGTAGAGGGGTTAGGTCTCATTAAATCATTTAGAAGTTACAGACTTAGGGTTATATTTAACAATTGGGAAGTTTAGTTTATTTGCTAATCGCTTTACCAATTGTTTTGCATCACTTGATAATATAAACGATTTAAGAGGGAATTTAATTCTGTGGGTTTCGTCCATTAAGCAAACATCAAAATGTCGGTTTTTGCTGCTAGTTGAATTAAAGGTTTTACTAAAAGTAGTTTTTACCATAGATTTTCCAAATACCGTTAAACAGGAATATCGTTTTAGCGACTTCCTGTTTCCCTATTTGTGCGTTGCAAAGTGTCGGTAAACCCTATATGCATTTCTTTCTTTATCAATTTCAACACCCGATTGTGTAAAGGATAGAAAGACTCCCCAAAGCAAAATTAATACGCCCAAGCCAATAAAAATACTATTGGAGTTATAGATCATAAAAGCTCCAATAAAGTCTACTAGCAGCGCAACGCCTAGGGGGAAATGTCTGCCGTTTATAATGCTCGTTCTAATCTAAAATTTCTTTCAATATTATTACCCCGTATTCTTAATTACACCCTAAGTTACATATCAATAAAATTGAATGTAAATATGTGAAACCTTATGTGTATTTAAAGCATATATAATAAGTCTGACAAAGAACTATTATTAATGGCAATTTCGATTCTCGATAAAGTATTTACTATTGGCTGTAGCGACAATAACGATCTACAGTTTAACAAAGAGTTAAAGGTATTTAATATCGTTCAAACGATATTATTAGGAGTAACACCTTTCAGGGCAAACGCATCTAATTTTTCATAACCTTACGTAAATACTCGTTATCCCAACCTGCCATTTTTCTTTTTGCCTTAACCCCAATCTTTGCGTCATCCTTCTTTAACAAGTTCAGTGCTATCCTGTTAATTGTCGAATA
>JABSPQ010000066.1 GCA_013214205.1 Flavobacteriales bacterium | reverse complement strand
CATCAGTGAGTTAGAGCAAGTAATTATCCTGTTTTATGATAAATACAATAACCAACGACTACATTCATCTATTTGTGATTTACCTCCAAATATTTTTGTAGAGTGCTGGAACAAAGACCTCGTAGAAATGCATAGGGATGCAAGAAAGCGCACAATAAAATTTAAGATAAAGATAAAACATGACTAAATATCGGCAAATACGAGCCTGAAGTGCAGTTCCTCGCAAGATTTTATGATTCCGCCTATTTTGGCAGATGAACAAAATATTATTTTAACTTAAAATGACCAGCGCTGGCACATTTTACAAACATCGGCATAAAAGTCACCTTCGTTTGTTCCTCGCAAAGCAAAGGTAGAACAGAATTGTGTAAGTTAGCGAAAGCTAAAAATAAAAAGTCCGATTAATAGGGGGATAGACCAGTAAGCCTTAAACCCTCCAAATATGTCAACAGTAAAATCAAGGGTGAACGATAAACTTATAGTAAGTTTCTTCAACTTGTTTGCAATATACTATACGATGAAATATTGCCGATGTTTCTCGTCATTGAAAAAAAGGGAAAAATAATTTAATCCCATATAACCTAATTCACATTCAATTGTTTATTAATCAAATTGAGTCTCAGTAAATTAATTCGACTTTAAACTAGATTTGAGTAGAATCTAAAACACTTCTAACATGGTACACGATATAGTTCTGATAATACACTTTATAGGTTTAGTAATGGGAATAGGTACAGGATTCGGCTTTCTTTTCTTAGGACTAGCCAAAGCCAAAATGGAAGAAAAAGAAGGTATCGACTTTCAAATAAAATCGCTTGCATTAGGCGGAATGGGAAGAATAGGATTGGTGCTATTAATTTTATCTGGCGGTTATTTAATGTCGCCTTACTGGAAAAGCATTACTACGGAGCCATTGCTTATGGCTAAAATGGCATTGGTTGTTTTAATGATTGGTTTAATTGGTATGATTGAAGCCACTTCCAAAAAAGCAAAACAACCAGGTGGAGAATCCCATTTAGCAAAGCTCGAAACATTTGGTAAAATCACCTTACCAACTGGTGTCGCTATTATAGTTTGTGCAGTTCTGTTTTTTCACTAAAAACAAACTTATTTCTTGGAGCCTTTTCTTCGAAGCCTGAACTAGGGTTTACAGTGATTAAAACTGTCAGTTCGAGTGCTTCTGTGCTTGCGGAAGTGTATTGAGAACACAATGATTTCCATATATAAAGCTCATGTTGTGAGATAGTTCATACTCCATCATGTCTTCTATTTGCGATTATTCTATTTTTTTTGATTTAGTTCGGTTACCTTTTTTTAAAAGGGACATCTATTATAAAAACCAAGACTTAAACTTTAAAAACACCGAAATGAAAAAGTATCTAGCCTTTGTAATAATGTTGTTGATCTGTATCAGTGCTGGGAATTGCATCTAGTATAAGATCTTATTATTTCAGAGCTTTGCCTTTAAAGCAGAGAAAAATGAGAAATAGAAAAAGCTATTGTTCGACTGATATTTTAAATCATCTTCAAAACCAACGCAAATCGAATCAAACAGTAAGTTTTTAT
>JABSPQ010000065.1 GCA_013214205.1 Flavobacteriales bacterium | reverse complement strand
GGGATAGGGAGTTTCAGCTAGATACATTTATATGATATCGTAATTTAGAATTACCACCCTTCTATAATTTTCTTAGAACTAGAACAGTACCTAGATCCATATTAATGAGATCGAATCAAAAGCGAGCAAAAGTGATAAAGGAGATTATGGTTTAATTTTGAATAATAATGAAGGAAAGAGTATTAAAAGAAGCTCTAGGGATAGATGTTTCCAAGGCTAGTTTGTCGATGTGTTTAGGTAGTTTAAATAATGATTTAAGTAAAGACTTTGAGCCAAGAGAAGAGGTAACCAATGACAAGGAAGGCTTTAAGGAGTTATGTAGTTGGCTTAAGCGTTCTACAAAAGGCAAAGAAAAGCCGATAGTAGTAATGGAAGCTACTGGGGTTTATCATGAAGGGGTTGCGCAATATTTTTATGATAAAGGCTATAAAGTGTCCGTTATGCAGTCTGGTCGAGTTAAACGTTATGCACAGAGCTTAGATCAACGTTCAAAAACCGATGCATTAGATAGTAAGATGCTATCAATGTTAGGATGTGAACGAGAGTTGAGTGCTTGGGAGCCACCCAGCGAGTTAATGCGTCATTTAAAATCGTTGAGTCGAGAACGCTCTACTTTGATAAAGGAACGGAGTATCGAGAACAATCGTCAGCAAGCTATAGAATCAAGTAATTATCAAGATAAACAGGCTCAAAAACGTTTTAAACAACGGATGAGACTATTAGCGTCTCAAATAGAAGAAGTAGAACTACAAATGCATGAATTAACACAATCAGATGCAGATCTATCAAGAAAGTTGTCTTATCCAATGAGTGCTCCAGGGGTATCATTTATAACTGCAATAACCGTGATAGCAGAGACATCCGGTTTTGCTTTAATAAAGAGTGGTAAACAATTAACTAGCTATGCAGGATATGATGTTGTACTACGTGACTCAGGAACCTTCAAAGGAAAGACTCGAATCAGTAAAAAAGGGAATAAACATATAAGAGCCGTTTTACATATGCCTTCTATGGCAGCCATTCGGTTTAATCCAACACTGAGAACCTTTTATCAGCGCTTGAAGCCACAAAAAGTAAAGCCTATAGTTGCACTGGTAGCTGTACAAAGAAAAATGTTAATCCTGATGTATACATTATGGACAAATGAAGAGAATTATGATGCTGAGTTTGAGCAAAAAAAAGCAGCTAGAAAACAAGTTTCTAGCTGCACAGGATAGAAATAACTAAAAGTTAAGTCTTCCTTAACGTTTCGGCTAAGCAACGTGTATGCCCAAACCGATGCTACCAAAGTTAATAATATTTGCGGTACTTCTGATAACCGATTCTATTAGCTATTGCTTATCCATTTTAAAGACATCTGCTTGAATGCAGCAAGCAACTTGTAACATTACCTCTGCTAGCAAATATTATGGGCAAACAGACAGATCTTACCCTTTCTGTTTTATTGCATGTTGCTTAGCTCTTGTTAGGTGCTTTTTTTATTAACTTTATTCGCTTAGTTTCAATCCACATTATACCTTCATTGGTACGGATCGGGACTTTGATGTTGGTTTTCTCTATAATGTTATAAGTGCAAAGAGTTTTTTTGTTGCTAATGATTTTAAATGTGTTATCCTCAAATAATTTCCACTTCCATTCTGTAATAATTGAACTTAAAGTGCCGTCAATTATCGTCCAATAAAGCATCTGATTTTTCTTATGAAAACTTAAATTTCCATAATTATTATGTTTGAATAATTCAATCTCCGATTCAAAATCGTCTAACCAATCAGAAGTTAAAACTCCCTTTTCAATTTTCAAATTGTATGATGTTCTTCTGTAAAGTTCAATGGTGTCAGGAAGTTCACTTTGGGCGTTTGTTATTTCAAAGAACCAATTCGATTTGGTCAACGATATTTTATTTTGGGCATTGAGATTCCCGATAAATGGGAACAGTATTGAAAAAAATATAATTAATGTAGCTTTC
>JABSPQ010000064.1 GCA_013214205.1 Flavobacteriales bacterium | reverse complement strand
TTGGCTATCTGAACTTGATTGTAACCTTCCTTGAGCATACAGGAGATTGTATATCTTTGATTAACGGTAATATGCGCCATACAACTTCTTTTTTAGTGATTTGAAGCAGTAAGGTAAATATTCCATCGAAACAGAAAGAGGAATTGTCCTCTTTCTGTTTCGATAATTTACACTTAACGCAGCAAATCTGAAAGTTGCATTTATTACTTGAATTTAGGTAATAAAGACGGCAGCTATTTTGATATTGTTTGTTGGGCAACAGAACTGGATGCTAAAAATGCAGAAAAGGAAATGGAAAATATTCCAAATGCAGGCGAATGGTTTACCTGTTACAAACAAGGCACTATATCTAGCAAGAAGCTAACCGTTGTTGCGGAATTTTAAATTAGAAGCTTACTCTTAAATAATGAGAATGAATGAAGAGGAATCGAAGATTTAACAGTAATTATCATGAATTAATGATCTATTAATACCTTACCATACTCGCTAGACCCAATAATAGTAAATTCTGTTTTACTGAGCTCTTAAGATTCTAGTGGCTTCCGAAATAGAGATTCTTTTCTTACCATGGAAGGCAACGATAAATGCGTCAGTAATACCGTTTGAATTAATTCTTTTCTTTTCCTCTACAGCATTCTTGTATTTTTTGAATGCCCCGATTGTATACACTTTAGCTCCACTTGCATTGTTATAATGATCTAAACCATAATTACCTGCTAGTTTAAAGAACAACGATGCACCTTCTTCTGTTAAGTTCGATTTATAAGTACCAATTTGAACTTTAAAATATACTTCGTTGGCACTAGCCTCGTGGTCTTCAATCTCTTTTTTAATAGCTGTTTTTACAACAGTTTTCGTTGCTCCAGTTGGTGCTTTCGAAAATACATTTTCTCCATCTGCAGATTCAATGTTTTTCGCATCATTTATACTTATACGTCCCCCGTTGTTATAGGCAACTATAAACGCACCACTTACTGTTTCTCTAACATTATCTCGGTGCGCTATTGCTGCTAAAACATCCGTAAAGAACCCTGAGGTGTATTTAAGTAATCCGCCAGAGGTTGTCGATCTGAATAAAGGCTGCATTTGCAATAGTGGCCCTTGCGTTACAGGTTTTCCGAACACGCCCACCTGCACTGTGTAGAATAAGCCTTGCATGTCTTTAACATCTGTAGAAGTAGCATCGACCACTTTTGTATTTGACGCAATAGAAGATATATCTTCGGTAGAAGCATTAAGTGTAGTCAATTCTGTGTCTAGGGACGCTTGGTAAGTTGCTCTAAAGTCGCCATCTCCCTCTTTAATAATAACTAAACCTCTAGTTAATGAAATTCTTTCACCATTATAGAAAGCAACTACAAATGCATCGGGATAACCTGACTTTCTAATAATTCCTTTTGCGAAATTCGCAGACTCAAATGCCCTAAACATACCAGCGGTGTATCTTTTAAACCTCCCATTTACATCTTCTCCTGTGATAGGTGAAATAGGTGCAAATAGGTTTTGAGGAATAGGTTTGCTGAAAGCACCAATTTGAACTTTAAATATCAATCCTTCTGGTAACGGAACATCAATTGGAATTGGATTGTTTGCTGAATATGGCTGGCCTTCTTTTGTAAACTCTATTCCAATTTTAGAGTATCTGCTTTCTGTACTAGTGTTTCCTGTTGTGTTTGTATTTTCTGCTCCTTGCTCTCCTCCTAAGTTTTCAACCACCCCAACAACACCATTGTCTTGATTCGCATCTTCAGTCGTCTCTGTATCCGTATTTGCTTGTGTATCGCTTTGCAGAACCCCAGAAACACCATTACCTTGATTATCATCTGTGGTAGTTTCATCCTCTGTTCCTGACTCTCCTTGACCATCATTTTCATCTACATCCTGTACTCCGTTATTAGTAGCTAAGCTTGCATCATCTGTTCCCTCACTAGTTTCATTGTTGGTATTATTAGAACTCGAATTTTGCATAACACCAGATACTCCATTTCCTTGAGTTGATTGATTATCTGTTCCATCTGCTATGGCGTTGTCATTAGAATTTTCTTCGGTAGTTTCAGAACCTATATTGTCAGCTAAGTCTGGACCTGCTTTAAGTCGTTTTGCTTCATCCAAGATAAGGCCAAGTGTAGCATTTGCTTGCGCAATTTGCTGTGGGAATTGTAAGTCAAAATTCTTTTTAGCTAATCTTGCACCAGCAGCATTTTCTCGTGCAATAGCAGCGTTTGCCTCTTGATTTTCCGCTATAGCAATCATGTTGCCTTTTCTGTTCTCATCATTCTCTCTAACAGCGTTTCTTCTCAATGTCTCTGCTTCTACTTCCAGTTCTTCAGCTTGTTTCTCATACTGAATGGCTTCTGTTTCAAACGTATCGGCGGTAACTCTAAGCGCCAACAACTGTTCCATTAAGCTTTTATAGCTTTTATAGCCTGGCGATGTAAATACTTGTCGTAATTCAGCTTCTTCTAAAGAACCATCATATTTAGCAATAATTTGATCATCAATGTTCTCACCTGTATTATTTATAATAATTGTAGGGTATTCTTTTCTATCAACAGTTGTGTTGTTATTCGATTGAGTATCGGTTGCAGCGGTACCTGAATTATCTGTTACTTCCGGTGTTTCTGTTTCTGATTGACCAGTATTATCTGTAGTCGTATCTGAATTATCAGGTGTTTCGGTTAAAGTGTTATCTGTTCCTACAATTTCTTCGGATGAATCATTACTAATTTCATTTGAAACGTCATTAGTGGCCGTTGTTCCCTCTTCTGATGAAGTTCCACTACCTTCAATTGCTTCTGTAGATTGTGTGCTGTCAGCAACAGTAGAAGTATCTGAAACAGTATCGCTTACTGCAATACCTGTTGTATCCGATGGATTTGTATTATCTACTAAGTTTTCATCACCAGTTTCGCTTGCACTTCCATCATCTTCCGTTGATGCTACATCAGCCACTTCATCCTCGCTGACTGTTGAATCTGCTGTTGGTCTTAATGAAATTACATCTCCTAAATCTTCTTCTTGAACTGCTTCGGCGTACAACGTGTGAACTTGGGTGATTTTATCTTTAGCTTCAGCTAACATTTCGTTACCTTCTTCTATTGCTTTTGCTCGTTTCTTTTTGGACGGATTGCTTTTCGCTTTGTTTAAAATTGACATTGCCAATGAGTACTGAATTCTGGCATCTTTGGCTATAATGTATGCTTTGTTGTATTTGTCTTTGGCAATAGTTGATTGAACTTTCTTAGTTACATTTTCCGAAATGTGCCATTCTTCGAAGTCATTTGCACTTGTGTAACCTTGTGAAGAGGCAATGGCAACAGAATCTGCTTTTTGGTCGATGGCATTAGCTTCGGCTATTAAATCCATACCGATAAGGTCTGGCGCAACTTTAGCATTTTCTCTTAACAGGTTCGCTTCCATTTTAAGCGTTCTCGATAATCTGTATGAAATACCTGCTTTGGTATAAGTTTCTATTGCTTTGTCTGAATGCAGAGTAGGAATTAGATTTTTTTGTTCGTCTCTTTTTTCAGCTTCAAAAATTCTATCGTAGCTATTCTCAACTTTTTGTTGCTCTATGTTCATCGCAACAACTATGTCTTCTAACATATACAATAATTCCTCTTTTATTTTTTCGTCTTCGGTATCAGCAATTTGTTTTTTAAGATCTATTGCTTCTTTAATTGCCGTTTCAATGTACTCATCATAAGCGTCTATTGTTACCTGCTCTGTTTCTACACTGATCTCTTCATCAGTAGAAATCTCTGGTAAAAGCGATCTAGTAACCATGTTAAGAGAAGTGCTAATTCCTGAATTAGAAGTTAATTGTAAGGTATTCCCATTTAATGAGTCAGGATCTGCTGGATTTACCTGAGTTGCATCATCATTGTTAGCTGACGTTCCATCAGCAGTAGCATCTTCTGTGGTAGTACCATCTTCATTTGTAGTAGTTCCATCTGCTACAGTGCCGTCTTGCGTAGTTCCATCATTATTCGTTGACGTTCCATCAGCAGTAGCATCTTCTGTTGTTGTACCATCCTCATTTGTAGTAGTGCCATCTGCTACAGTGCCGTCTTGCGTAGTCCCATCTGCTGTGGTATCTTCTGTGGTTGTAATATTCTCACTTGTAGAAGTTCCATCAGCTGTAGCATCTTCTGTGGTTGTACCATCCTCATTTGCATTAGTACCATCTTCAGTCGTTCTATTATTATTGGTTGAAGTCTCATCCGCTGTTTCTGCATCAGGTAAAGTAGATGTTATATCGGCTAAAGACACAGGAGCTAATCCTAAATATTTATTAGAATGGTTTCTTTTCTTAACTAGCAATGATTGAAGTAAGGCTACATCTTTTCTTATTTCAACTTTTTCGGCAAATGTAGCGCTATCATATTCTGCTTCTTTTTCATCAAGGGTAATTTGGATATCATTTGCCCATTTACCGTATGTAATTGCAAATTCTCTTTCTCTAACTGCTTTTGATGACAGCATTTTAGTATTGCTTAATTCTTTGTGATAATCTTCTGTGTAAATTAAGTCGGCCTCAAATAATTTTTCTTCTATGCTAGCATCTTCTTCAACATCGGACTGCTGTACTTTCAAAGCCATGGCAATTTCTTCTGTGTAAACATCTTCGGCTGTCATTTGAGCCTGAAGTGCTTCTCGTTCCAAAATGTAAGCCCTTCTTACAGCTGTAATTAGTTCAACATCTCCTGTTAACGAAGGCAATGATTTTCTGATTGCAGCCGCTTCTGCCTTTTTCTCCATGGCTTCTACCAAAAGCCCTCTTACTAACCTATCGGTACCTTTAGAACCCAGTACAGATGCTTCTTGAATTAAATCTCCTATTTCTTCTTCGTTTTCTTCATATTCTTTTTGATGTGCTTCTGCGTAGATGGCCGATGCCTCAATTTGCTTGGCCAAGGCTTTTTCTTTCATCTCCTCCGATCTCTTCATAAATTCAGAGACGGTTTGTTGGGTTGGCTGAATCATTTCGGCAAATTTTATTGCCTGTTTTTGTAAGTTTTCAGATTCTTTAATCAGTTTATTGGCTTCCTCAACGGATTCACTAAAGTTCATATCATTGAGTTGAGCTTGCTCCATTTTTAAGGATTGAACTTGCTTTTCTTTCAATAATTGATTGACCGCAACAATTTTTCTTACGATTGCTTCTTTTTCTTCTTTTTCAGTAGTTGTCTTTAAAGAAGCAAATAATTCATCGGATTCAGTTTTTAGGTCAGCTTTCCATTCGTTAAGAAGTTGGGCCTTTGCCATTCCATTATTGAAATCTTTTTTAAGCTCTTGCAGACTGTCCATTTTAGCATCGTAATTACTCGAGAACTCCAATTCTTTTTCGAAAGAAGAAAGTTCTGTGTTATCCATTTCTTCCTGTTCGTGAGAATCTCCACTTGAATTGGCAACATAAACCGCATCATGTGCAAGTCCTCTTTTCTTCTCTGCTAAATCGTAATAAGCTTTTGCTTTCTTTTGTAAATCTGATTTTTCGTCTCCAGATGCCTCTGCAATCTCATCTTGAAGGTTACTTGCCTTTTCTTCTAAAACATGGGCCCACTCATCATAGATTTCCGCTTCGGCCAATCCTTTAGCTAAAAGGTCTTTTTCTCTTTCGTGTTGGTTAATTTTAGCCTGAAACTCCATTGTAGCACCTAAGCCGTTTTCAAATTGGGTCAATTCAGTTTCTGTCATGGACTCGCCATAACTCTCCTCTTTAACCAACTCAATTTTTTCTGTTGGAACTTCTTCGTGCGTCAGCTCATCATCTGTTACACCTATATCAACCAATTCATGTTCAAGATTAGCTTCATGTTCATGATTTTCTTCGATTGCTTTTTTCAAGTATTCCATTTCAAATTTAGCAATCAAGTCTTCGTCTTTTGGCGTAACAACTAATTCAATGTCATTAATTAAATCGCCAATCATTGCAACCTGCCTGGTTAAGCCTTGATATTCAGAATCGTAACGATTGGCTTCGTTTTCAGCTCTTGTAAGGACTTCGTGTAAGGCATCCTCGGCAGCTTTAGCTGAGTCAATTTCAGTTTGAACTTTTTCTTGATCCGATTTCTTGGTTGCTCGTGCTAGTGCTGCCTCTAATGAAACGATTTTACGTCCTTTTATCTCATATAAATCTCTAACACTATCTATTCTAGCAAATGCTAATTCTGTCAATTCTTTTAGATCTTTGGACCAACCTTTCTTGATTCTTTCATAATTAACCAAGCCATGTTTTTTCTTGCTGCTTTTTATTAAGTTTTCAGCCATTGGTAAATCCATGTTAACAGTATCCAAATAGGCTGCCTTTTCTACAGGATCTTCCGCTAAACTGTATTTGTCCATTTTGTCGAGTAAATTATTGGCTATGTCTCCAAGTGCATCTTTACCGTACTTTAACTCTTGAGCAATATTGTAGGCTAGTTCTGCCGCTCTCATCAGTTTATGAGAATCGTGCTTTATAGCCACTGCCCTATCTAAAACTTGTTTTCTATCGTATTCAGAATCAATTGTAGTAGAGAATTCTAATACTTCATTGGCTTCTTCCATTTTAATTTTAGCCAATTCTGTTTTCTCGCTTACCAATACCAAAGTTTTATTCATTTCCTCTTCTAGGGCATCAATTCTTTCATATAACACAGCGACGTGCTCATCAACAATTGCTTTAGTTTCCCCTTTGGTAGCCATGCTCGATTCATCTGATTTTACATGAGCAACCATCGAATTGGCTCTAGCAATAGAATCTCGATACATTGCCAAATCCATAATAGAAATGTCTTTTGGTGTAATATCGAGTCTAGCAATAGACTGAATGTACTGGACATCAAAATTTGGATAATCCATTTCGTAGTCGAAAACAGGATCTTGTTCATCTGTTTCTTTAGGGAAACTACTTTCAACACTTAACTTCCCTTTCAATAAAATTAGCTGCTGAGAAACTAATTGTCCTACTTTTTTAAGTTTTGGCACCACAACATCGTAATTCATAATGTCGTCCATGCCATCAACCATAATCTCATATCTATATACTCCCCCTTTAGGAACAATCACCAAATATGAGTCACTAGATCTGTCTACTTGAAAAGTACCAATCTGTGTTTCATCCGCTGTGTCGTAAACATCAATGTTAATTGCTGCATCCGCAGGAAGAGTATCTGTAATAAAAGTTCCCTTAATAATTACCTGGCGTCCACTTTTAATTTTAATAACATGGACACTGGTGTGTGATTCTCCCCTTTGAGATGAGAAATAAGCATAATCGTCGGATAAATCAGAAATATAAAGAATGTCGTCGTAAGGTGAATTGATTGGAAACATTAAGTTTTTTGGCTTCGACCAAGCTTTGGTCGTAATGTCATATACCGTTCTGAAAACATCATAACCCCCCATACTGTTATGGCCTTTAGAACAGAAGTAAAGTGTATTGGTAACCGGATTGTAATATGGATATTCCTCGTCAAACTCAGTATTGATGATGGGGCCAGCATTTTTTGCTTCAAAAGAGGTTCCTTTTCTAAAATAGAAGATGTCTTTGTTTTCACCGTCTTCACCATAACTGGTAAAAAACACCTTTTTAAGCCCTGTAGTATTTACAATAAGCGAGTTTTCTTCTTTCGAAAGGTCGTTTTTGGTTTTCTTGTCATCACTCTTTACTAGGATTCTTGATTTAAACTCGTCCAATTCATACTTCCTGAAGTAATTCTCAAGGTCGAAGACCAGGTTGTCTTCTACTGTAAAAAACTCGTTGATTACTTTTCCTCCAGAGCCATATACCATTACATCTCCTTGGCTATACATTAAAGCGATACCATTCCTACACATTTGTAGATGCATGGCTACTTCTAGTTGCTGAATTTCTTTTACTCCAGCTAATTTTGTGAATTTATTGTAGGATTCAATTGCGTCTTTGAACCTGTAATTGAGGTGATAGGCTCTTGCGAGGTAGAAATGCACCTCTTTTTTCATGCCTTCTTTGGTAGCTGCGTATTCCAGCATCTGCACAGATTTTTCGGGCATAACGTACAACATACAAACTCCCAGCTTGTAATCATACAGTGGTTCGCCAGGGTTAACACTTTTCAATTGAGAAAACAGCGGCATAGCCGTTTCGTATTCTCCTTTTGAAAAGAGCTTGTTTGACGCTTTAATAAGTTCTTTCTCAGATTTAAACTCACTACCCTGAGAATATCCCTCAAGGCAAGCTAGGTTGGTCAGAAAAAAAACTATTAGTATATATATTGAATATCGTTCCACAGGCAAAAATTCAGCAGTTAATCATAATAACCTCCTACCAAACTCAAAATACGCTAATAAATCTGTTCGTATACGTAAAAATACAATTTTTGTTCGCAGAATAAACAAGAAGGGAATTTGGTGTTTTATTCGCTCTAAATATCAGTTACTTATCTACGTCTTTTCCCTTGCTAAAAACCACCTTTGATTCTTCTCGATTAATAAGTCGTTTGATATTTTTAGTATGAGTAACGATTACTAAGACAGGAACCAATAATGAAAAAATAACTAGTGAAGGAACTAGCTCTTTAAAGATGGCAATTACACTGATTGGGAAGAATAAAGTGCCCATTATTGAGCTAAGAGACACGTATTTTGTTGTGAATAAAACTAATAGGAAAACAGACAATGAAATAATTGCGGCTACAGGATGTATTGCTATTACCAAACCAAGGAGTGTTGCAATACCTTTTCCTCCTCTAAAGCCTACATAAATTGGGAAAATATGACCTGTAAGTGCAATTAGGCCTAATAGTAATTGAAAGTTGACCAATTGATTTTCTTGGGGCATTTCTAATGCGAATGTACCTAGTTTAACTGCTACCCAGCCTTTAAGTATGTCGATAAACAAAACAGGGATACCTAAGTTTTTGCCTAAAACCCTAAATGTATTTGTTGCTCCACTGTTTCCACTGCCGTATTCTCTAACATCTACACCGTAAAAGGCTTTGCCCAACCAAACAGAGGTGGGAATAGATCCTATTAAATAAGCAAATAGGAGAAACCAGAAATTGATCGCTTGATCCATTGGAACAAATATAGAGAATTTAGAAATTGGCTAGAAACTTAGTTTTAATTCGTTCTGAACACAATGTGAAGTTAAATTCTTTTTCTTTACGTTTTGTCTTTAATTTCCTATCCTCTGGCTTCATTTCCTGAATTATTTTATTGTAGGCTATATTGGAAGAAATTGTTTGAAATACACCATTTCGATAAAAGAAATAGTACCATGATCCATCTGTAAGTTCCATGTACAAGTGTAATTTATCATTGCGCTTTTTCTTTTCAATTTCCATTTTCCCATTTACCATTCTGTTCACTTGTTTTTTTAGAATGTTACTCACACCTAGCTGTCCAGTTGATTTGTAAGTATGCGTTTCATCATCCCAAACCATTTTTACATCGTTTAGTACAATTGATTTGTTTAAGGCATCTGGCACTCTTTTAAACATCCCATCTAATGTAACTTGCTCAATTAACTTATCCCCATCTTCTTTTCCATTAAACTCGCTTAGTGCTTCTTCGTATACTTTTCTTTCGAAATTATGTAAGCTCAGTCCATCGTCTTCTATTAAGTCTTCAGCTAAGAGTTTTAACGCGTTATCATTGAAGAAAAAGTCTATCGCCACCATCATATCCATTTTGATTGTATTTTTCTCCAAATTATGGACAATGTTTCCTGCTGCTTCAACTTTTAACGCTCCTAAATCGGCTCCAAAGTTTATTTTTCCTTTATGGGTAACCAAGCATTTGTTGTTTTTAAGACTTACCCAATTTCCTGGTGTAGATGGGAATATTAGCTTCTCTCTTGATGCAACTCGGTACTCTCTAGAGGTTTTGTCGAAGAACATAAAACCGTCGGCAGAAATTACATTTATATCGTCGTCTCTAAGCGGATGTGTAAGAAAACTTGAATAGGCTATAGAAGTATCTTTTGTTAAGTTTAAACCAACAGATAACGGGTATCCTCCACTATCAATAGGATTTGCCTTAATGGGAATGTAAATATTTTTAGGGTCAAGTTCAGATCTAAAGTTGATCCATGATTGACTTAAAGAGTCGCATGTACTATAAATTCTAAAGCTACCGTCATAATACAGCTTAGGATCGTTGGCCTCAATATTTACCAATCCATGATAACCATAGTTTTCACTCAATTTAAAGTCTGACGAGTCAAAGATTTCACCTTCAGCATAAGTTTGTTTAGAACTGTCTTGTGTAATGTTGTAGAAATATATTTGTTGCTTGGTTTTGTCTCTATCTATATAATCATACATGCCATCACCTTTAAAATCCTTTCTTCCAGTAATGTTAATATTGGCTTCGTAAAATTTATGGTATTTGGTAACGGTGTTGGTTAGTACCTTACAGTTTTTTAAAGTCTCCATTTTTGCCCGTGGAAACACGTTGACCTTACCACTGTCAGGAAATATCCTAGAGTCAGCTGCATCTACGTGCTCTACTTGTGCGGCCCTAATAATAAAATCTTTCATGCTATACTTTGCAAGCGGAGCATCAAATTTTAGCGAATCTTGCTTTGGATGAACCGAAACAAAAGCAGGCTCCTCAAAAGCTAAATCTTTAGATGTTTGGTCGTTTTTAGCAAGTTCAAGCTCTTGTTTGTCCATGTACCAAACAAACCTATCCATAAAACATTTATACTGATTAATCGGGAAGTCGAAATAAGTTCCTTGACCATTGGATAAGAACCTTGCTTCCATCGTTTCAAAATTAATATCGGCATTAACGTTTTTACTAAAAAATGAGAAATCATCAAGATCCGAGAAATCCTTTGCTGATAGGGAGAAATCACAAGTATCAGACAATATATCGTGGTGTTTAAAATCAAACTTATTTGAAGTAATAACACATGTAAAGAATTCTATTTTACCTTCTCCGAGCATCTCTTGCCTGTTTAATTCTAATGTCCCAGGTGTACCCGGTTTATCCGAAAATTTAACCCCATCATACATGTTGATAACGCTTTTCTTTTTCTGTATTTTCATAAAATCTTTTACCGGCTCATACCTCATGTATATATCGCCAGCAGATACTTTTGGGTATTGTGGTTCTCCTCTTAATTCGTCGTTTACAAAACTTACCGTTGTTTTTGCAACGGTTGAATCGGGCATTAATATAAATTGCTTGGAAACTGTGGTAGATTCAATATAAGTCAAATCACCATCATTAGTAAGTCCTTTTGCACTCATTCTCAATCTTCCATTTGTATTGGCTTTCCCTTCGTAGAGCGGATAGCCACCTTCGGGTGAATCAACAATAATACCCAATGTATAATCTGGCATCAAAATCAATTCTTGCTTAATATCAGGTAATACACCACCGGTATGAAAAGTTCCTTTTAACGCTAAATGTTCCGTTTCAAAATCATTCAAACTATTAATTGAAAAGGTATCAAGTTCAAAATTAAATTTATCCCGTGTGTAAACTCCACGCTGAATTTTTTTGCTGTCGTAATAGGTATAGCAAATTTTGGTACTCTTAAAAATGGGATATTGGTGTAGTGTATCTATCCTACCCGATTTATTATCAAACCTATCTATAAACAGTTCTCCACTCATATTCGAAATAACTGTTCTAACTTGCTTTAAAGGATATCTACCTTTTTTATTCTTAGTAAAACTAGGCACTCTAATTATTAGCGAATCAATAATTGGCATCTCCAATTTAAACTTGTCGTATATAAACGAAAAGTTTTTTCCATGATAATCAAATCGTGGTAATCTAACCAAGCCTCCAAAATCGAAATCCCTATTCTTGTGCATCAAAATTCGATTTCTATAAGGGTAAATGATTACACTTTGAGAATCACTCAGGGCAATAGGCATAATTCCGTAAATGGCTAAATCAAAGTTCAAAAGATTGATACTGGCATTGTTTCGTCCTTGAATTTTAGAACCCATTTGAATTACATCAAAATCAATTTTACCTGCTCTAGCGTACACGTAATCAAACACCTTTTCCTTTATGTATACATAATCTCTCTTGGTGTCAAACTGAACAAAGCCTTGAAACGACAGATTCATTAGCATCGCCCTAACTTGAGTTCCGTCCATTCTTAAATGATCTACATAATTTTGAACAGGGAAGTCCATTACGGAATCTTTTTGACAGAATTTCATTAACCTATAAAGCGGATTTACTTCCGAAATGCCCTGGATTTTATAGTAGTTGGCTTCCTTGTAATAGTTAGCCGATTCGAATTTGGCAGGGAATTCAGTTGAAGATTCAATCATTTTAAAATCAATTTTTGGATCGTCTACATTCCAAAAAATGTTGTCTACGTGTATATCTAACTTATGATATGAATCGTAAAAGGGAGTTTTTGAAATCCCCTCTAGTGCACGGTAAAGCGTTACTTTATTGTCTTTTTTGATGTATTTAAAGTTCAATCCTGGATGATAAATGGAGTCTTTATCATAGTAAAATGTTATTGATGCCAAACTAGAACTAAGCTTATCCGGACGAATGATAAATGATTTTGCAGCTACTTTAAGAAATAATTCGTCGTTTCTTTTAAATAAAATAAATGCGTCCTCTTTCTTAGAACCTGATCCAATAAACTTGGAACCATGCATGGTAAAACCACCATCATAATCTATATCGTTAATAATATTGTCGATTCTAAGCCGCTTGTTAAAGGAATCGAACTGCGGATATACGGCCCTAGCTGTGGTAATGTTAGGCAGGATTTTCTCCTGAAAGCTCCCAAGCATTGGCTCAGCAAAATATTTTTTGTGGGTAAAAGCTATGGTATCGATTTTAAACTTGGGCGATTTTACTTTTATTTGATACTTAAATACATCTGCATATACTTTACTGGTATCAAACCCTCCTCTATACCATCTAATGCGGCCTCCATGGCCTTTCCAAATACCTTTAAGTGGATAATAAACACCATCAGTATGATAAATAATACTACTATCACCTTTGGAGTAACAGGCTAATTTAAGTGTATCGAATATAATGATCGGGACTTTTTGAATTGGGTCCATTGCATAATATTGATTTCTCGGATATACTTTCCACTGGATAAATTTGGATTGGTATATGGTTTTATCTTTTATTAAACTCGCCCCTACTCTAAGCATAGTTGCGCCTCTAACCTTATTTTGTTTTTTTGTTAGTAGGCTTTCCATTATTTCGTGCCACACTTCAAAGTTTTCAATTCCGCCAGCGTAGTTGGATAGATAATATCGTGTAATTGTGAGGTAGTTCTCAAAATCAGGAAATGCTTTCATCCTTTTCTTCAGCATCATGTCCGACATCACAAATATTTTCTTTCTCCATTCAGGGGTAATTTGAGGAGAGTTCCAAAACATTAAATACTCATCTTCAAACTCCTCAGCTCGCTTCTTATCAATACCTTCCATTAGAGTCATTAGCTCTTCGAAGTACTTTCCTTGGGTATGGGTGAAATTTCTAAGTGTTTTGGTTTGGGCATGCACCTCGCCAACAAAGCATAACATGCTTATGAGAATGGTGAAAAATGATATATTAATTAACTTCTTCATATGATCATCATTAACTGATGTATCGTTGTTTATTTTAACACTAAAAACTGCCTTGAACCCTTAGTTAGCACAGTTTCTTATGATACTTACAAAATCCTGAGCCACAAGAGATGCGCCTCCTATTAAGCCACCATCAATATCAGGTTTGCTAAAAAGCTCTTTTGAATTGGCTGCATTGCAACTTCCTCCATATAAAATTGATGTATTGTTGGCGAATTCTTCTCCGAATTTCTTCTCAATAATCGATCTTATAAACTGATGCATTTCCTGAGCTATTTCGGGTGATGCTGTATTGCCGGTACCTATAGACCAAACTGGTTCGTAGGCTATTATTACATTGTTTAGTTCTTGAGCTGAAAAACATAACAAAACTTCAGAAATCTGTTGCTCAATCACTTCTAAATGCTTCCCTGATTCTCTATCGGCTGCTTCTTCACCACAACAAAAAATAGGAACTAGCTGCGCGGCTGTACACCGAGTAATCTTTTCTATCAAGGTTGCATTGTCTTCCTTAAAGAATGCTCTTCGTTCAGAATGTCCTATAATTATGTAATTCGCTCCCATCGATTGTGTAATCTTAGCTGAAACTTCTCCTGTGAAGCTTCCTTTTTCATGTTTACTACAATCCTGTGCTGCAAGAAACATTCCATTTTTTGCTGAAATTAAATCGTTGATAGAATCCATAAATGGAAATGGTGGTGCGAAAACCACATCGCAAGCAATAGAACCAGTGTTGTTTAACATATCGAGAACATCAGTTGTTAACTGTACGGCTTCTTGCTTTGTTTTGTTCATTTTCCAATTACCAACAACAACTTTTTTTCTCATAAATGCTTATCTATTATTTAATTCTGATTCTCGGATCGAGGATACCGTAAGTGATATCTACCAAAATGTTTACGATAACAAATATTAATGTAAACGAGAGCGTTGCACCTATTACTATCGGGAAGTCCATTTTTTCTAGTGCTTGTACAATTTCTAGCCCCATACCTTTCCAGTTGAATATAAATTCAACAAATATGGCACCTGCCATTAAGCTAGCCAACCATCCAGATATAGTAGTAATTACAGGGTTTAACGCGTTTTTTAGAGCATGTTTCATTACAACATTATATCTGCTTAAACCTTTTGCCGATGCTGTACGGATATAATCCATCGAGAGTACTTCTAACATAGAGTTACGCGTTAATTGCACAACTACGGCTAATGGTCGCATTCCCAACGTTAGGGTGGGTAAAATAAGGTTTTGTAATGCGAGTACTTCGCCATTAAAAGGATCAATTTCGTAGAGCGACCCTTGCATGTCAAGTCCTGTATAATCGGTTAACAAATACCCGAATAGATAAGCTATTATTAAGCCTGCAAGAAACGAGGGTAAAGACATACATAACACAGATATCACAAGAATACTCTTATCTACAAAGGAGTCTTTTTTCATTGCCATAACAATGCCTAGCAAAATGCCAAAAAATGATGCTACTGCCATTGAAGACATAGCCAGGATGGCAGTTTTGGGCATCTTTTCTGCTATAATTACTGATACCTTCTTTTTGGTTATATACGAGCGTCGCATATATGGATACTTAAAAACAATTGTTTTAGTACCCACTACTGAAAACAATTTGGTGTATTCGTATTTCTCAGCACTTAGATACAAGTAATGATCGGTGTCTTCTGTTTCGTGAATAGAAATAGGCGACAAATCATTCAAATACATAAAGTATTGAGTAACCAATGGTTGATCTCTTCCTAGATCCTTGTTGATCATTTTAATAAGATTTGCATCTGCATGCTTGCCCAGTACCATTCTTGCTGGGTCGCCTGGAAGTACGTTGAATAAATAAAACACAACGGTTGTGACTCCTAGCATTACCCAGAATCCATTAAAAATCCTCCTCAATATAAACTCCGTCAACTCGCTCCTTTTTTAATTTCTTCAATCTCTTCAAATGATGGTAAATCATCACAATGCCATTTGCCTAAGATTACTCCTTTTTTCAACATTAATAAACCAGGATTAGATCTAACAATCGTTTTCAATGTAGTTTCATCTACTGTGTAGTATGGAAACATTGACTGGTTATTATGTCGGAAATCCTGAATTTGATCATCAAGCGATGCTGAAACTCCATAGAAGTCGTACCCAGCATTTGAAATTTTAGCACTTAAATCGTTGATTTCTTTTTGAGCTGCAACATCACTATCCTGTATTTGATAAGCTACCAGCATAAAACTCACCTCTACATCGGCAAGGATTTCGGCAGTAATATCTTGCCCTTCTTTATCAAAAATAAAGAAATCATGAATTGGTGGGTGATATCCTTCTTTAAGCAAAATAGTAACCGTTGCATCTTTAACGATTTCTAAGTCTTTGTTTTCCCACAACTTATCAGTTAAATATACCTTGCTATCTACATCAGTTACTTCGCCAGTCGATTTACTTTTCATTTTATAAACCGTTTGATATTCATCTATTGGCGCACCTTCAGGAACTGTCATCTGCTCTAAAATGTTCTTCCCTACTTGGTATGGTCTAAAATCTTTAATTGGTAAATGGTTGATGCAATAAAGACTGAAATACAAACTGAAAACGGTGGTTACCCCTCCCATAATCCATTCTTCCGATTCGTTATTAACAAAGGTTTTAACTCTAATTAACGCCAAAGAAGTTAGCGCGATAAAATAAATAGGAAATGCCCAAGGGTTATTTAATACCAATAAGCAGAATATTGCTGTGAGTACAACCGAACCAGAAAGTACCATTTTGTTTTCGGCAACCGTATTGCTCCTAATGTTGTTTCTGTCGAAGAAAATAATGGCTATAAATACAAGCAGAACTAAATCTTTACTAAACGATTCCCATGGAGTTAACCTAAGTGCATCTCCAAAACATCCGCAATCTGTTACTTTTTCGAACTCTGCCGAAAACCATGTTAGAAACGTAAAGAAAATGATCATTCCGAGTAACGACGTACTCACTAACTTCATTTTAGCACCAAACAAACAGGCAATTCCTAAAACAATTTCTATTACGCAAATAAATACAGCTAATGGTAGCGCTATTTCTCCCAAGAAGGTAAACCCTAGGACATCCTCAGAGAAATACTCGGCTAGTTTGTACGAAAACCCCAGAGGGTCGTTGGCTTTAATAAGGCCAGAAACCACAAACAATGATCCAACCAGAATCCGCGATATGAGAGATAATAACTTCATTTACTTGTTATTTCAAATGGTTGTTTTTACTATGCTTCGGTAAGCTCGTTAAGCCTGATCATAGCAAAAATAGCATAATTAATAATATCGTAGTAGCTGGCATCAATCCCCTCGGAGATAATGGTTTCTCCTTCATTATCTTCAATCTGTTTTACCCTAAGTAATTTCATTAAAATCAAATCGGTTAAAGAACTTACCCTCATGTCTCTCCACGCCTCTCCGTAATCATGATTTTTTAATTCCATCAACGATTTAGCTTCGTTAATATAATGTTCATAAAGTTCTGTGGTTTCCTCTTCGCCCAATTTCAAATTTTCTTTGTTCCCTTTTTCTAGTTGAATCAGCCCAATTACACAATAATTGATGATCCCAATATATTCTGAGGAAATATCTTCTTCAATTTTTTGAATTCTATTTTCTTGTATTGTGCTAATTCTCTTTGCTTTAATAAAGATTTGATCTGTTAATGAAGTAGCTTTTAAAATTCGCCACGACGTTCCATAATCTTTCATCTTCTTAAAAAAAATATCTTTACACCTGTTAACGACTAAAGTGTATTGTTCGGAAGTGTTGCTCATGAATAAATCTTATGAAATATTGCAGTTTTTAATTGAAAAAATTACATCGTGAAAGATACATTTTTCTTGAGAAAGAATTTGATGAATTGCGGAGGTAAACTTATCAACTTTGAAGTGCCTTTGGTTATGGGGATTTTAAACATCACTCCCGACTCTTTCTATGATGGAGGCAAGTTTGTTGAACACAACACTGTAACAGATCAAGTTAAGGCAATGCTTGCCGACGGAGCAGAGATTATTGATATAGGCGGATATTCATCGAGACCTAACGCAGGCGACGTTTTGCAAGAGGAAGAAATAAATCGTGTGGTACCAGTAATTGAATTATTGGTGAATAAATTCCCTGACATAATTATTTCGATCGATACTTTTAGAAGTGAAGTTGCAAGAGCTGCAGTAAATGCCGGTGCTGCTATGATTAACGATATATCGGGCGGTAACCTCGACAAGAATATGTTTAAAACGGTTGCAGATCTTAAGATGCCATATATTTTGATGCACATGCAAGGTGTGCCCAAAACAATGCAAAACAGCCCTAGCTACAACAATGTGGTAAAGGAAATTATTAGTTTCTTTTCGTCGAGAATCGAAATGTTAAAGAAGTTGGGAGTAAACGACATCATTCTAGACCCAGGTGTGGGGTTTGGTAAAAACACTGTGCACAATTATGTTATATTAAACAATTTAGATGATTTCAAAATCTTTAACTTGCCAATCTTAGTTGGTGTATCTCGTAAATCTTTAATTAATAAAGTGCTGCATACTCAGCCAGAACACGCATTAAACGGAACTACTGTGATAAATACATTTTCATTGATGAATTCGGCCAATATTTTAAGGGTACACGATGTTAAAGAAGCAAAAGAGACCATTACTATTATGGATTTTTCGAACAAAGTAAAACAACATGTAGACTAATGGGTTTTATTGATTTAGGAATTCTCGACATCATAGATATTTTATTGGTAGCTATTCTAATCTATCAGCTTTACCGCTTGGTTAAAGGAACTGCGGCAATCAATATTTTTATTGGCATCCTCTCCTTCTTCTTACTTTTCAAGGTGGTTGAAACGCTTAATATGAAAATGTTGCGCGATATTTTAGGCACTTTTATGGGTGTTGGGGTGTTGGTATTAGTAATTGTGTTTCAACCAGAACTTAGGCGGTTTTTACTTTTGATTGGTACAACAGGGATTTTTAAAAAAGGATACCTCACCAAAAAAGTATTTTTTTGGAAAGAAGAAAAGGAACGAACTGTACTGGATGTGGCGTCGTTGTGTAAAGCAATGGGAAATATGGCTAAAACTAAAACAGGCGCATTAATTATATTATCTCGAGAAACCGATCTTAAGCTGTATAGTAGCGCTATTGATTTAATTGATGCTAAACTTACATCGAGAATGATTGAATCTATTTTTTATAAGAATAGCCCTTTGCACGATGGTGCTGTAATAATTGAAGACAATCGTTTAATTGCTGCTAGAGCTGTATTGCCTGTTTCAAAAACAGAAGACTTACCAGCAGAGCTTGGAATGCGACACAGAGCAGCTTTGGGTATTGCAGAAGTATCTGATGCCATTGCAATATCTGTTTCTGAGCAAACAGGTCAGATTTCTTATGCCAGAAAGGGTAAACTATACCAAGATCTGTCGATTGATGAAATGCAAGCTTTTTTAAAGAAGCAATTTAACTAGCCTCCTGAGCTTTGGCTTCGAATTCTTTCAATAACTCTTCTGGCGATTTTCCCATGTTTTGAATTGAGAAATTGGCATCTTTATAAAGCTCATGTTCAGGGAAAGCATCCATAAACTTCTTGTAAGTGTCTTCTGCTTTGCCATATTCCATTAAGAAGTTTTCGTAAATAAAACCTTGTAGGAACAATGCATAGGCCGCTTTGTCGAAACCTGGATGCGCTTTGTAAAGTCTTTCGAAGTTGGCAAGGGCCTTTTCAGAATCTTTTAAACTCATTGCCAACTCACCAGCCTTAAATAGTACACTTGCTACATTCTCGGCATCCATATAAGAGTTTACATACTCCTCATACATAGCTAGTAAATCCTCGGCTTTCTCTGGAGTCATTTTTACCGTTTTAGTAGTATAGATACTATCTTCAGTGGCAATCATGTTTGCATAAAATTCATCGGCTGTCAATTTTTTTTCTCCGCTACCGCAGCTAAAAAGTACTGCCATGCAGGCAAACGAAAGGTATAGAGCAATTGAGTTTTTGTTGGTTTTCATCGTTTATCGTCTAATTGGATATTTCATTTTGTATTTTACATCTGTAATGCCTTGAGAAATCAGAGCTAGTTTTCTTTTTAGCATTCTTCTTTTCAGCGGATTAAGGTGGTCTGTAAAAAGCTTTCCTTCAATATGGTCGTATTCGTGCTGAATAATTCTTGCAGCAATACCATGAAAGTCTTCTTGCTTTAAATCTAAATTTTCATCGTAATATTTTATAGTGATCAAGGATTTTCGTGTAATGTCTTCGTTGATATTGGGAATGCTTAAACAACCTTCATTAAAATCCTTCAATTCTCCCTCTTCTACTATCATTTCTGGATTAATAAAGGCTCCTCTAAAATCAGACAACCAAGCTTCGTCTTTTTCATAAGCTTCACCATCAACAATAAAAATTCTTAATTCTTGTCCAATTTGAGGCGCCGCAAGACCAACGCCACTAGCATTGTACATGGTTTCATACATGTTTGCCAATAACTCTTCAAGACCAGGATAGTCCAGCTCGATATTTTTGCACTTCTTTTTTAAAATGGGATCGCCGTAGGCTCTTATAGGTAGTATCAACTCGTATTATTTTATATTCCTTTTTGCTGCATGTACGACTGTAATATTAAAGTCGCACTAACACCATCAACTAATTCTTTCTCTCTTCTTTTTTTCTTCTTTACACCAGCGTCTATCAGCGTTTGAACCGCCATTTTCGATGTAAATCTTTCATCCATTCTTTCAATTGCAATATCAGGAAACTTTCTTGTTAAATGCTTTACAAATGGATCTATTATTTTGGCCGATTCCGATTTTTCGTTTCTCAGCGTTTTAGGCTCTCCAACTACAATGCAATCAACATCTTCCTTATCAATATATTTTACTAGAAAATTAATAATTTCCGAAGAATGAACCGTCTCCAATCGAGTAGCAATCAGCTGTTCTGTGTCGGTAACTGCAACGCCTACCCTTTTTCTTCCGTAATCAATAGCTAATATCCTTCCCAAATCATTTATTTCTGCTGCAAATTTACAAAGAATCATCAAAAGGCTAAGACCATTATTATTACTTTTACAGCCTTTAAAAATATAGATGGAAGATTTAAGAAATATTATTGAATCAGCTTGGGAAGATAGGTCTCAGTTGAGCGATGCCAGTGTTCAAGATAGCATAAGAAACGTAATTGAACAATTAGATAAAGGTGTTTTACGTGTTGCCGAGCCAATTGGCGACGATTGGCAAGTAAATGAATGGGTTAAAAAGGCAGTTATTATGTACTTCCCTATTCAGAAGATGGAAACAATTGAAGTGGGTCCACTTGAGTTCCACGACAAAATGAAATTAAAAAGCAATTACGCGGAACTTGGTGTAAGGGTTGTTCCTCATGCTGTTGCACGATATGGTGCTTACTTAAGCAGAGGTGTTATTTTAATGCCTTCGTATGTAAATATTGGTGCCTATGTTGATGAAGGTACTATGGTGGACACTTGGGCTACCGTAGGTTCTTGCGGACAGATTGGAAAAGGAGTTCATTTAAGTGGTGGTGTTGGTATTGGTGGTGTATTAGAGCCTATACAAGCTGCACCAGTTATTATTGAAGATGGTTGCTTTATCGGTTCTAGGTGTATTGTTGTTGAAGGCGTTAGAGTTAAAAAAGAGGCTGTATTGGGTGCAAACGTTGTACTTACTCAGTCTACTAAGATTATTGACGTGACTGGTGATGAGCCTGTGATTTATAGAGGAGAAGTTCCTGAAAGATCTGTTGTTATTCCAGGAGGATACAACAAAACGTTTCCAGCTGGCGAATATCAAGTACCTTGTGCTTTGATAATTGGTAAAAGAAAGGCTTCAACCGACTTAAAAACGTCTTTAAACGATGCACTAAGAGAGCACAATGTTGCTGTATAAGGCATAAACAAACATTAAAGTGAAAATTGGATTCGATTCAAAACGAGCTTTCCATAACAAAACAGGCCTAGGATCCTATAGTCGTAATGTTTTAAGAATTCTTTCTGTTCATCATTCCGAACACGAATATGTACTTTATACTCCGTCTATAACAGAAACTACGGGCGACTTTGCCGAAGTAGTGGAAAAACCGAATGTAAAATCGGTTGAACCTAAGGGACTGTTAAATAACATCCTGAAAAGTTATTGGAGAAGTTTTGGAATAAAATCGCAGTTAAAAGACGATAAGATAAACGTGTTTCATGGCTTAAGCAATGAGTTACCTGGCGGCATATATGGTTCTGGTATTCATTCGATTATAACTATTCATGACTTGATTTATTTACGCAAACCAGCGTACTACAAACCCATAGATCGCATTACTTACGAGAAAAAGGCTAGATATGGTTGTAAAATGGCTAGTCATATAATTGCTGTAAGCGAACAAACCAAGCGTGATTTAGTAGAACTGCTTGACGTTGCTCCTGATAAAATAAGTGTGGTATATCAACCATGCGATCCTATATTTAGGAAAGAAAGTGATGCGGAAGCATTAAAAGCAGTTAAAAGTAAATTCAACTTGCCCGATAAATACATATTAACTGTTGGTACAATTGAAGAACGAAAGAATGCTTTAAATATAGTTAAAGCGTTGTCGGAAGTGGGTTCCGACGATTTACACTTGGTTTTGGTAGGTCGAAAAACAAAGTATTTTGATTTAATTAACGCCGAATGTAAAAAAACTGAAATTGAAGACCGAGTACATGTATTGGAAGGTATTAGCAATAGCGACCTGGCACAAGTGTATTCTGGCAGCGAATTAATGATTTATCCTTCTACCTACGAAGGCTTTGGAATTCCCATTATTGAGGCCATGTACCGCAAAATCCCAGTGATAACAACTAAGGGAAATTGCTTTTCGGAAGCTGGTGGCCCCAGTAGTAAATATGTCGATCATCAAAACGTATCAGAAATGGCCAATGCCATTAAGGAAGTAATTTCTGACCAAGAATTAAAAAACCGGATGATTGATGAAGGTTTTAAGCACGTACAAAAGTTTAACGACGACGTGATTGCAAATGAAATAATGAAAGTCTATTCAGAATGCGGGAAACAGATGAAGCTATAGCCGTTTTAAACTCAGGAAAAACACTCCTCTACCCTGCCGATACCCTTTGGGGACTTGGTTGCGATGCCAATAACAGCGATTCTATAGAACAAATAAACACGATAAAAAGTAGAATTACAGACGGCTACATTATACTGGTAAGTGATATTGAAATGCTTAAGAGCATTGTTGGAGAAATTTCGGAACCGATTACAGACATTATTACTAATTCAAATCGGCCTACTTCCATTATTTATCCAAAATCAAATAATTTGGCTCAAAACGCAACGAAAAAAGATGGTAGTGTGGCAATTAGAGTAGTTTCAAGCGGATTTTGCCACCAACTGATTAAAAAATTCAAAAAGCCTATTATCTCCACATCGGCTAATATCAGTGGAAAACCTGCTCCTAATTCTTTCAACAAAATCGATCAATTTATTTTATCTGCCGTAGATCATGTTGTAAATTTGCCGCACGAAAAAATCGGAGCAATCCCTTCAATGATCATAAAGGTTGGAGAAGATGGTAGCGCAGAGGTGATTAGAGATTAATATGTATCGATTAAAAGGACATGTAGACAAGAAGGTTTTTAAACTTATTGCTAATACTAGTAAGGAGATTGGGAATGATGCGTACGTTATTGGCGGATATGTACGTGATTTATTGCTCAATCGACCGTCGTACGACATAGATATTGTAACTGTAGGCAGTGGAATAAAATTGGCAACAGCAGTTGGCAAAAAAATAAATCAAAGTAAAGTTTCTGTTTTCAAAAACTTCGGAACTGCTTTAGTTAGGTACGGCGACGATAGTATTGAGTTTGTTGGAGCCAGAAAAGAATCTTACAGAAGAGAATCAAGAAATCCTATTGTTGAAGATGGCACTTTGCAAGATGATCAGAATAGAAGAGATTTTACAATTAACTGCCTTGCAATAAGCTTAAACGAAGATAACTTTGGCGAATTGGTAGATCCTTTTAATGGTTTACAAGATTTAGAAGACAAAATACTACGAACTCCCCTCGATCCAGAAGTTACCTTTTCCGACGATCCTTTACGAATGTTTAGAGCAATTAGATTTGCGTCTCAACTTGGATTTACTATTGAAGAGAAGGCTCTAAAGGCAATTAAAGACAATGTACATCGGATTGAAATTTTATCGCAAGAAAGAATTACAGATGAAGTGAACAAGATTATTTTGTCGCCTGTGCCATCTGTTGGGTTTTATTTGCTTGATGAAGTAGGTTTATTAGACATGATATTTCCGGAGTTTACTAAACTGAAGGGTGTCGAAATAAAAGAAGGTCAAAGCCACAAAGACAATTTTATTCATACGCTTCAAGTGCTTGATAATACAGCTGGAAGATCGGATAACTTATGGTTGAGATGGACAGCAATTTTGCACGACATTGCAAAGCCAGCTACTAAACGCTTTCACAAAAAGCAAGGCTGGACATTCCATGGCCATGAGGATAAAGGATCCACGATGGTAAAAGGGATTTTTAAAAGATTTAGATTGCCGTTAGACGAGCCTATGAGGTACGTAACGAAATTGGTTCTACTTCACTTAAGGCCAATAGCTCTATCTAATAAACTGGTAAGCGATTCGGCTGTTAGGCGACTATTATTTGAGGTTGGCGAAGATGTTGATGATTTAATGAAGCTATGTAGATCGGATATTACTTCGAAAAACAAGCAAAAAGTTATTCGCTTTTTGACAAACCTCGATGAAGTTGAAGCCAAAATGAGGCAGGTAGAGAAATTGGACGACTTTAGGAACTGGAAATCTCCTGTGATGGGAAAAGATATTATGGATACTTTCGATGTTAAACCAGGTAAGGTGATTGGAACCATAAAAGATAAAATCAAAGATGCTATATTTGAGGGAATTATAGCGAACGACAGAGATGAAGCAATTGCATATATGGTAACATTGGCTTCCGAATTAGGATTAGAATTACAAACTCAGTAGAATGAAAAAAGCCTTTAGATTTAGAGTTATTTTAGATACACAGGAAGATGTGGTGCGCGAGATAGAAATTTCGGAAGAAGATAGTTTCGAAAATTTACACAAAGCACTATTGGAATCTTTTGGGTTCGAAAACACAGAAATGGCGTCGTTTTACATGAGCAACGACGATTGGGAAAAAGGAGAAGAAATTACCTTGATGGACATGGGAAAACCCGAAGGTCAAGAAGAGGTTGAAGATGCTCTCCCCACTCCAATGATGTCTAACAGCTTTTTGTACGAATACATGAACGGCCCAGCGACCAAAGTGATTTATGTATTCGATTTTCTTTTAATGTGGTGTTTTTACATCGAGTTAATTGAAGAATTTGAAACTAATGCCGATTTACCTAGATGTACAAAAGAAATGGGTACTGCGCCGAATCAAGGTGATAAAGATCCTGACGAGACATTACCTGGAGATTCTGTATCTGATGAAATCGCAGACATTATGTCGGATTTTGAAGATGGAGACGACGATGAAGCTAGATACGGCGTTCACGAATAACATTTAACCATGTCTGAAAAGACGCTTATCGTTTTATTAGGTCCGACCGGGATTGGAAAAACCGATTTAAGTTTAGATTTAGCCGAACATTTCTCTGCAGAAATCATTTCATCTGACTCTAGGCAACTGTTTAAAGAAATCAGTATTGGCACCGCCAAACCCACGGCTGAACAACAGAAAAGAATCCCGCATCATTTTATTAGCTCTCATTCAATTCATAATGGCTACACGGTTTCAGACTACGAGGAAGAAGCCATTGAGTTAATTGAGAAATTGTTTGAGCAAAAAGATTATTTAATTCTTTGTGGCGGGTCAGGGTTATATATCAATGTAGTTTGTAAAGGTTTCGACCCCACTCCTACTCCTGATAGAGAATTGAGGGAAGAGTTGGAGAATGAATGGAAGGAAAAAGGAATTGAGTTTTTACAGGATAAAATAAAAGAACTTGATCCTAAGCTTTATGAAACAATTGATCTGAAAAATCCTACTAGATTAATAAGAGCCATTGAAGTTTGTATTATTACTGGCAAACCTTTTTCTGATCTGTTAATTAATCAAGGCAAAAAAAGAAGCTTCAACATCATTAAAGTCGGTTTACAAATGGATCGTGAAGCGCTATACGAAAGAATTAACAGCCGAGTTGATGATATGATGAATGACGGCATGCTGAAAGAAGCTGAAGGGATTTTTGCACATAGGCACAGTAATGCACTTAAAGCCATTGGCTATGCTCCTCTGTTCGATTACATAGATAAGAAGACTGAATTAGGTTATGCTGTTGGAAAAATAAAACAACATCACCGAAATTTTGCCAAGCGGCAAATTACTTGGTTCAAAAAGGATGCTGAAATCAATTGGTTTGAACAGAATAAAAAAGATGAGATCATTCAATTGATTGAGAAGGGATAAAAATTTTATATTTACCCGACAAACAAATCATTGACAATGAAGCTTTCAACCTCATTCCTTTTCTTTTTTAGTATATCCATTTTCTCGTTTTCTCAAGAAAATTCGTGGGATCTTATTTTACCCGACAGGCCAACAGATTCGTATGGACCAGGTACAGTTCCTAAAAAAGCCTTGCAAATTGAATCAGGATTTGGTGGCACATCAGGATCCGAATCCGAAGCTTGGAGTACTACAAGTACTGATTTGCTATTAAGATATGGGCTTTTTGAAAGGATCGAATTGAGAGTTAGTAGTAACTTTGCTTCTTTCAATACTAAAATTAGCGTATTTACTGGTGCCAAAAGCAAACTCCAATATCCTACTTATGGGATTAAATTCAACCTTGTTCATGAAAAAGGGATTATTCCTGAAATTGGAATTTTAACAACTCATCACATCGATTTTCAAACGGTTAATGATGAAAAAAACATTTACTATAACTTCGATGCGGTTCTTGCATTTTCTAATACCCTATCAAAGCACATTTCTCTCGGATACAACTTCATTCCTCAAACTGGTTCGTTTACAGTTGTTTTAGGATATGGTCTAGAATTTAATCTTGACTTTTTTACTGAACTCCATGTAATATCAGCTAAATACAAGCATCAGTATTATAAATTTAATTCAGGATTAACCTTTCAACCATTGCCAGCTATGATTTTGGATTTATCGCTTCAAACATTTTCAGGGTCAAGAGACAAATTTCTCAGTGTTGGGTTAAGTATTCTTTTAAACAGCAACAAGTAACTCAAAGCTTCATTTTTATTCAAGAAACAGTCCTTATTTAGAATTATTCTAAATAATAGTGTTAATTTTGTATTTCAATGAAGTTATCGGAATTAAAGCATTTGAAAAAGGCTGTTATCATTAATATTGATGGCAGTGAGGAGTTTCGCAGACGGATTACAGAGATGGGATTTGTTAAGGGACAGGAAATTTCGCTTGTAAAACATGCTCCTCTCAAAGATCCAATCGTTTTCAGCTTAATGGATTACAATATCTCATTAAGAAAAAGCGAAGCAGAACTCATAGAAATAAGAACCACCGACAAACCCGAACAATTATTTTGTGAAACCATTACTTCGTTAATCAAGGAGAACAAAATAAACGTAAACGGTCGCCAAAAGGGAAAGCGCATTAAGATAGTAATGATTGGAAATCCCAATAGCGGAAAAACCACATTATTCAATAGCGCTTCCGATTCTCACGGTAGAACTGGTAATTTCGATGGTGCCACTGTCGATTATCATCAAGCAAAATTCCAACAAAACGGATATACCTTCGAGATAACCGATTTACCTGGCATCTATTCCATGTCAACTAGTTCTTCAGAAGAGCTTTTTGCTCGAAAATGGATCTTAGACAAACAGCCTGATGTTGTTGTAAATGTAGTTGACGCTTCAAATCTTGAACGAAACCTATTTTTAACAACGCAGTTAATCGATTTGAACATTGATGTGGTGATGGCACTGAATATGTTTGATGAAGTTGAAGGTAAAAACCTCGATATTGACATTGAAAAATTATCGAGTGAATTAGGAATGCCTGTCGTGCCAACAATTGGTACTACCAAATTCGGTGTAGACAAACTTTTCACGGAGGTTGAAAATATTTTTAAATCTGAAAGCGATACCAGGCAAAAGCTCTTTATAGATTACGACAAACACATTGGCAAACACATTGCAGAAATAGAGGCTCTTATTGACATAGACGATAACAAAGCTTTAACTGATAAGATTTACCCAAGATATTTAGCTATTAAAGCGTTAGAGAACGACGCTTACACCATTTTACGATTACAAGCATGCAAAAATTATGAAGAGATTCAGTTAATTGCATCACAACGTATTCAAGATTTAGAAAACCATTTTAAAGATGATGGTGATCAGCTGTTTGCGGATATGCGCTACAAGTTCATCTCAAACGTAATTTCTCGAACCACTTCAGAAATTAGAGAAGATGCTACCGCAGAAAATAAAACTCTAAAGATCGATTCTATTCTTACGCATCAATATTTGGGTTTCCCTCTGTTTATTTTCTTCATGTGGCTCATGTTTCAGTCTACATTTACCTTGGGTGGATATCCAAACTCACTTATTCAAAGTGGTGTTGCCTTATTGGCCGATTTGGTAAATGCAAATATGGCAGCAGGTCCGTTAAAAGATCTTTTAGTAAATGGATTAATTAGTGGAATTGGCGGAATCATTACGTTTTTTCCAAGTATTTTAATCTTGTATTTCTGTATTTCATTGATGGAAGATACTGGCTACATGTCGCGTACAGCCTTTATAATGGATAGGTTGATGCGCTTTATGGGACTTAATGGGAAATCCTTTATTCCATTATTAATGGGATTTGGCTGCAACGTGCCAGCTATTATGTCTACCCGAACATTAACAAGCAAGAGCAATAGAATATTGACGATGCTCATCAATCCATTTATGTCGTGTAGCGCCCGATTGCCAATTTATATATTACTTATTGGTGCATTTTTTCCCAACAATGCCGGCATTATGCTATTCTCTATATATTTCTTGGGAATCTCTATCGCTGTAATAACTGCCTTGATATTAAAGCATACGGCTTTTAAATATGCCGAAGAAGATTCATTCTTAATGGAGCTTCCACCCTACCGAATACCTTCATTTAAAGGACTTATGAAGCACATGTGGTGGAAATCTTCTCAATACCTTAAGAAAATTACTGGTGTAGTAATGATTGCTTCTATTTTGGTTTGGGCTCTAGGTTATTATCCTCGTGATATTGATTATTCTCAAGATTACGATCAACAAATTGCAGAAGCAATAGCTAGTCACCCAGAAAATCAAGAGAAATTAGTAAATCAAATAGTGTTTGATAAAGAAGCTGAGCGCTACGAGAAATCGTATATCGGTAAAGTTGGTAAATTTATAGAACCCGCAATTGCACCATTAGGCTTCGATTGGAAAATTGGAGTTAGTTTACTTACTGGTATTGTAGTAAAAGAAATCGTTGTGAGCACAATGGGGGTTCTATATCAATCAAATGTTAATGATGCTGGAGAAGGGAATACTCTCTCACAAAACATGCAGAATCAAACATATTTATCAGGTGATAAAATTGGTAAAAAAGTCTATAGCCCGTTGGTAGCATTTGGTTTAATGGTTTTTGTATTGGTCTACTTTCCCTGTGTTTCTGTTATCGCTGCTATCAGGAAAGAATCGGAAGAAGTTAAGTGGTCAATATTTACTGTTGTATATAGTACAAGTTTAGCATGGTTTTTCTCGTTCGCTGTTTATCAAATTGGTACGTATATTAAATAATACACTTTAAAGATGCAGGAAATATTAACATATATAATCGTAGGAGGTGCGTTAGCCTACGCGCTTTATAAAAGCTCTAAGCTTCTTGTTATAAGAAAGAAGTCGGATCCCTACTGCGAAGACGTTAAATGTGAGGGCTGCAGTTTCAAAGATGGCTGTCATAGCAGAGAAGAAGTTGAAACAATTTAATTAACTTGTTTGTCTAGTATTCGTATTAAGATAAGCACACCTGCCAGTATGACAAAAATATTAATCAAACTTATATCTCTTTCCCTTTTCGTTTCCTTTTCTAGTTTACTCAATGCTCAAATTGTTATTGAGAAGGATGTAAAAGAAACAAGCGATAAAAATGAAACATCCGAAACCATAATGATTATGGAGGCATACGGGTCTGGTAGCTCGGTATCCGAAAAATATAAAAAGCTTAACCCTCCTGTAAATATCTTACGAACTTTCAATACCATATCGCCCAAATCAGCACCCACTCATTGGGATTTGGTGTATGAAAAAGGAAATAAGGAGAACCTCGAATATCATGCATCATTTGGTACAAGCGAAAAAGATGATGGTATTGTAGTTATTGATGCAGCTGGTAATTGGACAGAAACAAAGTTTTTTGATGAACCTTGGCGATTTCCTGCTCAAGCTTGGAGCCAGGTTAAAAAAACTATTGTGAAATTAAAAATTGAAGTTATTTTTGATGAATACATCACAATTAAAAAACCAGATGGTATTTATTGCATGTATCGTTGTGTTAGAACGGATCATGTAATTATGAAAATTGAATTTAATGAAGCAGGTAAAGAGATTAAAATGCAGGAGATCTTTAATATAAAATAGATCTATTTTACTTCGAACACGGCGCCATCTGTAGCCAGTACAGAATTTTCAAAAACGTCCTTTGCCTCATTTAATAGAGGAGTCAAATCTTTATAACGAGCCGAAAAATGTCCTAAAACTAATTTAGACACTTCAGCTCTCTTTGCAATTTCCGCAGCTTCTGATGCAGTAGAGTGTTTGGTCATTTTGGCTCTTTCGGCATGCTCTTGCATAAAGGTTGATTCGTGGTAAAGTAAATCAACGCCTTTTACAATTGGGATTAAATCTTCTTTAAAAGCTGTATCCGAGCAATAGGCATATGCACGAGGGGTACGTGAATCTATCGTTAACTCATCGTTAGGAATTGTTTCTCCGTCCTTGGTTATAAAGTCTTGCCCACGTTTTACGTTAACAATGTCCTCTATAGACAAGCCATAATGATCCGACTTGGGTTTGTTTAGTTTCCTATCCGTCTTTTTTTCCTTAAACAAATAGCCAGTACAATCAATTCCATGATCTAAAGGAAACGAATCAACCGTAATCTTATCGTCTTCATAAATTCGACTTACTTCGTCGTAGCTAACCTTATTAAATACCAACTCATACTTTATATATCCTTCAGTATACTTAAGTTGTTCTAAAATAATAGGTTTTAAGTTTTCCTGCCCATAAATATTAACCACAGAAGTTTTGCCAAAAAGGTGCATGGTTTGCAATAAACCCATTAAACCCAAATAATGGTCGCCGTGTAAATGAGATATGAAAATATGATGGATTTTCTGAAATCTAATTCGAAACCTACGCAACTGCATTTGGGTTCCTTCGCCACAATCTATAAGAAACATTTTTCCGCCAGCGTTCAATATCTGAGCGCTTGGGTTTCTTCTTGCTGTAGGGGTAGCCGAACTGCTACCCAAGATGGTTACAGAAAAGTTCATAAAAGGTTGGTTTAGCTATTCGCCTTCTTCAACCTCTTTTGATACTGTATCTAATATTATTGTATCTATAGCTTCGTTTACTGTAGGTACAATGGTTAGAACTGTTTCTAATTGAGAAATTGTGATTAATTTCTCAACAGAACTATTTAATCCTGCTAACACAAACGAACCACCCGCTTCCTTACATAACCTGTTCCCAATTAAGATAGCACTTAATCCAGAAGAATCACAATACAACACTTTTGAAAGGTCAAGCACAATGTTGCTTACGTTGTCTCCATTAAGCACAACAAACTCTGACTTTAACTCTGGTGAAATTAAGGCTGTTAACTTGTCTGCCTCCAAAGTAATCAACGAATATTTCTCTTTTTTATCTACTGAATAATTCATACAATTCTATTTGCAACAAATATAGAAAATTTGAAGCGTGGACAACAATTTGAAATCAAATAAATTAGCTTAAATACTATATTTCTTGTGCAAGGAGATATAATACTGCCATTCTGATGGCTACACCGTTCTCTACTTGGTCTAAAATCACTGCTTGCTTAGAATCTGCAACGTCACCTGTTATCTCAACCCCCCTATTAATTGGGCCTGGATGTAACAAAGTAATTTCTTTGTCTAATCCGTCCAGAATTTCCTTATTTACTCCGTATTGCATTACATACTCCCTAATTGATGGGAAATACTTTATACTTTGTCTTTCAAGTTGAATTCTTAAGGTATTTACAACATCGCACCAATTGAGGGCCGTTAATAAGTCGAGCTCAACTTTTACTCCCATCGACTCAATATATCTAGGTATTAAAGTAGCTGGGCCACAAACCATAACTTCCGCTCCTAATTTTTTCAAGCAAAGGATATTAGAAATAGCAACTCGCGAATGCAAGATGTCTCCTAGGATTAAAACTTTTTTTCCTGCTATGTCACCACAATTTTCTCTTATCGTATATGCATCAAGTAAAGCCTGCGTTGGGTGTTCGTGTGCTCCATCGCCAGCATTGATGATTTTCGCTTTAATGTTTTTGGCTAAAAATACTGCTGCTCCAGGATTTGGGTGTCGCATAACAACCATATCTACTTTCATGGCCAAAATATTCTTTACCGTATCTACCAATGTTTCGCCTTTAGAAACAGAAGAGGATGAAGATGAAAAGTTGATTATATCAGCGCTTAACCTTTTCTCGGCTAGTTCAAACGATAATTTAGTTCGGGTTGAGTTCTCAAAGAACAAATTGGCAATTGTGGTGTCACGTAGAGACGGCACCTTCTTTATTGGTCTATTAATTACTTTTTTAAAGCTAGTTGCCGTATCGAAAATCAAATTGATATCCGCCTCAGTTATCTGCTTAATTCCAAGTAAATGATCTCCTGATAAACTACTCATCGCTTTCTGGTGTATATAATACCACTTTTGTTTCTTTCTCTAATCCTTTCCAGGTCACCTCTACCCTTTCCATTCTAATCGAATCTACCTGCTTGCCCACATACATTGGCTCAATTGGTAGTTGTCTGCTAAATCGTCTATCTATAAGTACCAACAATTCAACAACCAATGGTCTGCCAAACGCCAATAGGGCGTCTAAGCCAGACCTGATGGTTCTTCCTGTAAAGAGTACGTCGTCGATGAAAACAACCTTTTTGTCTTCTATAACAAAATCTATTTCGGTTGTGCCGGCTGTAATTGGGTTTTTTCTACGTCGGAAATCGTCTCGATAGAAAGTAGAATCTAAATAACCAAATTCAATTTGCGTATTTAAAAGGGATTCTAATTGTTTATGAATTCTTTGGGCAAGATATACGCCCCGGGGTTGAAGACCAATAATAACTGAATCCCGAAAATCACCATGATTTTCTATTAGCTGCTGACATAACCTATTAATGGTTAGTTCAACTTGCTTCTCATTTAAGATTGTCCTTCTATTCATTAAAAGTTAAAAATAGAATATTTTAGTTTCAATACCATATAGGCAAAAAAAAAGTCCCTTTAAAAGGGACTTTTTAAAATTACATTTAAGACTTATCATCACCTGGCTTATCTCCTTTCTCTGCCTTTTCTAAGGCTTCTTTCATACTAGAAAGAACGTCTAGGTCACCTAATGTTGTTTTCTCAAGACCTTTTCTTAAATCTTGAACATCTTTAGAAGTTGAAGATTTTCCTTTGCCTTTTCCTTTGCCTTTGCCTTTTTCATCTGGTTTAGAAGAAGAAGAACCTTTAGCTTTTACATCTTCTACTTGATCAGAATATGATCTACTGTGTGATGCAATAATCTTTTTAGAATCTTTGGAGAATTCTAAGATTTTAACAGCTATTGATTCACCCATTTTAGCAGTAGAACCGTCTTCTTTAAGTAAATGCTTAGTAGGAATAAACGCCTCTACATCTTCTGGAAGAATTATTCTAGCACCTTTTTCAAGTACTTCAACAATTTTACCTGTGTGTATAGACTCTTCTTTGTACTTATCAGCATATTCATCCCAAGGATTAGTCTCAAGTTGTTTATGTCCTAAGCTTAATCTTCTGTTTTCAGAATCAACCTCTAACACTTTAACTTTCAATTTCTCTCCTACAGCGATAAATTCTGATGGATGTTTAATTTTCTTTGTCCAAGATAAATCAGAAATATGAACCAATCCGTCGATACCTTCTTCCAACTCAACAAATATTCCGAAATTGGTAAAGTTTCTAACAGCAACTGTGTGCTCAGAATCGATTGTGTATTTCTTTTCGATTTCCATCCATGGATCTGGAGCCAATTGTTTAGTTCCTAACGACATTTTACGTTCGTCTCTATCTAAAGTCAATACTTGTGCTTCAATTTGATCTCCGATATTGAAGAAATCTTTAGCTGCACTTAAGTGATGCGACCAAGACATTTCAGAAACGTGAATCAAACCTTCAACACCAGGAGCAACTTCTAAGAACGCACCGTAATCTGCAAGAACAACAACCTTACCTTTAACAGTATCGCCAACTTTCAATTTAGAATCTAACGCATCCCAAGGATGAGCAGAAAGTTGTTTCATACCCAATGCAATTCTTTTCTTCTTATCGTCAAAGTCAAGAATAACAACGTTTACTTTTTGATCTAGTTCAACCAATTCTTCTGGGTGATTAACTCTACCCCAAGATAAATCTGTAATGTGAACTAATCCATCAACACCACCTAAATCGATAAACACACCATAAGAAGTGATGTTTTTAACAGTTCCCTCAAGTACTTGACCTTTTTCAAGGTTAGACATGATAACAACTTTTTGTTTCTCTAATTCAGCTTGGATTAACGCTTTGTGCGATACTACAATGTTTCTGTATTCTTGGTTGATTTTAACAACTTTGAATTCCATTTCTTTACCAACGTAATCATCGTAATCTCTAATAGGCTTCACATCAATTTGCGATCCTGGTAAGAAAGACTCGATTCCGAAAGCGTCAACAATTAAACCACCTTTAGTTCTACATTTAACAAAACCAGTAATAATTTCACCTGTTTCTAGAACTTCGTTTAATTTTCTCCAAGCTTTAAGTGTTCTCGCTTTTTTGTGAGAAAGGATTAATTGACCGAACTTATCTTCTTTGTTTTCAATGAATACTTCAACAGAATCACCAACCTTGATATCTGGGTTGTATCTAAATTCTGTTAATGCAATAATTCCATCTGATTTGTAACCGATATTAACTACAACTTCTTTCTTAGTCATAGTTACGATTAGACCATCTAAAATATCTTTTTCTTCAATTGAGGTTAAACTGTTTTCATATATAATTTCTAACTCAGCTCTTTCCTCTGGGGTATAAGTTTCCTCATCTTCTACACCATTACCTAGTGTATCCCAATTGAAATTCTTTAATCTATCTTCAAGGCTTTCGGAAGAACTTCCTACTTTTTCTTTAGCTACTTCAGCTTTTACCTCTGCTACAGTTGTAGACTCGTCACCTGCGTCTTCCTTCGTTTCTTCTTTTGATTCTACTTGGTCAACTTTTGTTGCTTCTACTTCTGATGTTTCTTTTTCTGACATACTTAATATTAATAATAAATCCCCGGACTCTCCGGACTTCTAAATCTGTTGTTTACTGACAAATCGGTACCTCCGATTTAATAAGCGTGCAAAGATATAATTTTTATTACAAAAAACAGCATACTACAGTACTACCGTAACAAGGTTTTTCGTTGGTTAATTAATTAATTTCACACTTAAATTATTTGATTTGAAAAAATTCGACATTCCTGAGTTCTACAAAAGTTCGATTATCACCGAATTAAAAGAAATTAGAAAGGAGCTTGATCCCCGAAAAAAAGACTTCTCTCCTACTATACTTGATTTTGGACCAGTTCGTTTCTTAATTGCTCGGCATTTTGGTTTCTGCTATGGTGTGGAAAACGCAATAGAGATTTCTTATAGAGCGCTGGAGGAAAACCCTGATAAAAAGATCTATTTGCTTAGTCAAATGATTCACAACCCAGAGGTTAACCGAGATCTTGTAAATAGGGGGATTTCATTTATTCAGGATACTGAAGGAAATCAGATTACACCTTGGGATGAAATAAAAAAAGATAACATCGTAATTATTCCTGCATTTGGCACCACTTTAGAGATTGAGAAAAAGCTAAATTCCATCGGAATCGAAGTGCATAAGTACGACACAACATGTCCGTTTGTTGAACGGGTTTGGAAAAAATCGGAGAAACTGGGTATGGATGAGTACACTATAATCATTCATGGTAAACACAACCACGAAGAAACGAAAGCCACATTTTCCAGAAGCAAGCTCAATGCTCCTTCTCTTATTATAAAAGATTATCAAGAAGCGATGCTTTTAACAGATATTATTTTAGGTAATGTTGATGCAGCTGAGTTTTATAAGGTTTTTAAGGGCAGACACACAGACGGGTTTGATGTTGCTAGAGATTTACAGAAAGTTGGTGTAATTAACCAAACCACTATGTTGGCACAAGAAACTCAACATATTGCCAATACTATAAAAGAAGCGTTGGAGAAAAAGCATGGTCAAGAAAAGGATAAGAATCATTTTGCCGACACTAGAGATACGCTTTGCTACGCCACTAACGACAATCAAGAAGCAACCTACGCTTTACTTAAGCACAAAGCAGATTTGGCACTGGTAGTTGGCGGGTACAATAGTTCTAACACATCTCATATTGTAGAATTGTGCGAGAGTAAATTGCCAACCTATTTTATATCTTCTGATCAGGAAATAGAAAACGATGCAACTTTGAATCATTTTGACTGGCGAGGGGAAAAAAGAATTAGAACGGAAAATTATTTACCGGATCATCGTCCACTTACGATAATACTAACCAGTGGAGCTTCGTGTCCTGATATTACAATTGAAAAGGTATTACAGAAATTACTTTCGTTTTTTGATGATATCAATGAGATCGACGATGTAATTGCCAAGTTTAAGAATCAATCTGTTGCCTAGCTAATTCCATTGCTTTAGCCAATTGTTCTTCTCTTGTAATGTTCGAATTATCTATAACAATTGCATCATCTGCTTGCTTTAACGGACTTTCTACTCTTGTAGAATCAATTTCATCTCTACTTACCAAATTATCTCTTACTTCTTCTTTTGATATTTGGTGGCCTGCTTCTTGAAGTTCTAAATACCTTCTATTGGTTCTTACATCTACATCAGCGGTTAAAAATATTTTGAGTTCTGCGTCGGGAATTACAACAGTTCCAATATCTCTTCCATCCATTACTACTGCTTTTTGAGATGCCATTTTTTTCTGCAAATCAACCAGCTTTACTCTTACTATTTTCTCTTGACCAATCAAACTCACGCAATTCGATACTTTAGGATCTCGAATTTCAGATTCTACAGAAACCCCATTGAGCATTGTTTCTCTGTTTCCAGAGCTATTAAGTTTAAATTCAACATTAATATTGTTCAAGGAATTTTCAAGTTTGTTTAAATCTACTTGCCCATCAATAATAATAATATCGTTTTGCATACAGAACAAAGCAATTGCTCTGTACATAGCACCTGTATCTACATATGTATAGTTTAAGCCTTTGGCCATTTGCTTCGCAAGCGTACTTTTCCCGCAGGACGAGTGACCATCAATCGCAATGGATATTTTCTTCATTTAGCTGTTAGATTTCGGTGCTGGAGTAGCTTTTCTTTTTATTAAAGATAAGTTGGCAACGATATTGATTTGATTTGACGGGCCGCCTTTTTGATTAGAATTAATGCTGTAATTAATGTTGAACTTTTTGATTTTTACCCCTACACCAAAAGAAAAACCAACCAATCCTGTTCTTGCCTCAATCGTCATTTCTTTTCGCGCTCTATAATTATATCCAAACCTAATATGTAAATTATCAGAAAAAAGCAACTCAGAACCAATTGTAATATGTCGTAAAAACTTATCTCCTCCGTTTAACATTTTATCCAAAACCTTATCATCAACTAATAGCTCCTCTCCTGTAAATATGTCAATGTTTGCGAGTGTATCATTTATATCCACAAACAAAGCATTAGAAAAAGCGTGCCTATATACAGTAGATAATCTAAATGGCGCATGTTTAAACCTGCTCGAAAAACCAAATTTAATCTCAATTGGTAACGATTCATTATTACCTTCCGTGTAATTAATAATTTGATAGCCCATGTTTTTAACGATTGCGGTAGCTACTCTTAAAGAATCTTTAGAAACGAACATTCCTGCTACATCTAGGGCCATTCCGAAAGAAGTATAAGATGCCAAGGCAGAGTAAAATGAATTAAGATTGGCGCCTACATAAAATTGTTTTTTTATATTTCGACCATAACCTACTGTTAGCACATAATCGGCCATGTAGTAAGAACCAATTTTTTGCCCAAACATATCAGTATGTACTATCTGACCATAATCAATGTATCGCAAGCCTGTTACAAACGTTCCTACTTTATTAATTTCTCTCGCATAAGTAACATTCCCTAAGCTGATGTCTCCAAAATAATCCACATAACCTAAAGCAAGGTGATTATGCATTTCTGAAGAAATCATTGCTGGATTTTGAAAAGCAAGGTTTATATCACCATCGTTAATAGCTAGTACTTGTCCTGCTAGGGCAGCTGTTCTAGGCGTACTGGCGAGATTAGAAAATTCATAAATGGAAGTACCTCCTATTTGCCCTTGCACGTGGCAGACAATAAGAATACAGAATGTAAACAACGACAATTTCATAAGCACAAATTAAATCGAATTATATTAATTATTCAACTCAAACATGGCTAACGAGTAAAATCCTATCGTATTATACCGCTGTAAAAATAATTTCAAGTTTGTTTTAAGCTATTCTAAGTGGTCTTGCAACCTTCTTGTTTAATATGGCCAAGTTAATTACTTCACTCATATATTCCACGTAATTGATCTTAAGACCTTCAATGTATTTAGCATCTATGTCTTCAATGTCCTTTTTATTCTCTTTAGATAATATAAGCTCTTTGATATTTGCTCTTTTAGCTGCAAGAATCTTTTCTTTGATTCCACCAACTGGCAACACTCTACCTCTAAGCGTAATTTCTCCTGTCATTGCTAAATTGCTTTTCACTTTGTTTTGAGAAAATGCCGAAACAATTGCAGTTAGCATAGTAATACCAGCCGAAGGACCATCTTTAGGTGTTGCACCCTCTGGAACGTGAATGTGAACATTCCACTTATCAAATACTTCAGACGATAATCCAAATTTGTCGTGATGTCCTTTTAGGTATTCCATCGCTATAATGGCCGATTCCTTCATCACATCACCTAGTCTGCCTGTTAAAGATAGTTTGCCTTTTCCTTTGCTTAAGCCTACTTCTATAAAAAGAATATCGCCACCAACAGAAGTCCAAGCTAAGCCCGTAACAACTCCCGCAACATTATTGTTTTCGTATTTATCTCTCGAATGCGCAGGTCCTAAGATTTTATTTAAATCATCTTTAGTGAAATTTGCAATAGGCTTTTCGTCCATAGCAATTCTCTTCGCCGAGTTTCTAATCAGTTTAGAAATTCTTTTCTCTAAGCTTCTCACACCAGATTCTCTTGTATAAGACTCTACAATATGAGAAACCATTGTATTGTTAAGTTTAAACTGAGTGACTTTCATACCATGATCTTTTAAAACCTTTTTAATGATGTGCTTTTTAGCAATCATTACCTTTTCTTCAACGGTGTATCCAGAGATCTCTATCATCTCCATTCTGTCTCTTAAAGCAGAATGAATGTTGCCGATGTTATTAGCTGTTGCAATAAACATCACTTTAGATAAATCGTAGTCAACTTCAATAAAGTTGTCGTTGAAAGCATTGTTTTGTTCTGGATCTAATACCTCCAGAAGTGCAGATGATGGGTCGCCATGAAAATCATTTCCAACCTTATCAATCTCATCTAAAACAAATACGGGGTTTCCTGTTTTCGATTTCTTAATGTTTTGAAGGATTCTACCTGGCATTGCGCCGATGTAAGTTTTTCGATGTCCCCTAATCTCAGCTTCGTCTCTCATCCCACCAAGCGACATTCTCACATATTTTCTACCAAGTGCATTAGCTATAGATCTACCCAACGACGTTTTACCAACTCCTGGAGGGCCATGCAAGCATATAATTGGAGATTTCATGTTGCCTTTAAGTTTTAACACTGCAAGGTGCTCAATGATTCTTTCCTTTACTTTTTCTAAACCATAATGATCTCTGTCAAGAATGCTTTGTGCTTTCTTTAAATCAAAATCATCCTTCGACATGTCGTTCCAAGGTAGGTCCAATAAGTTTTCTACATAGTTAATCTGAACAGAATATTCGGAAGACGAAGTATTCATTCTTTGCAACTTATCTAATTCCTTCTCAAAATGCAGAGAGACTTCTTCATCCCAATTTTTATCTTCTCCTCTAGTCTTTAAATCTTCAAGTTCTTCTTCGTAAACGTTTCCTCCAAGTTCTTCTTGAATCGTTTTCATTTGCTGATGCAAGAAATACTCACGTTGCTGTCTGTCTAAATCAGTTTTAACTTTGCTTTGAATGTCATTTTTCAATTCAAGCATTTGAAGTTCTTTGGTAAGGTACTCTAACACCAAAGTAGCGCGTTCTCTTAAATCCTTTACCTCGAGCATTTTTTGTTTGTCCTCAACTTCTGCATTCATATTGCTACAAATAAAGTTGATTAAAAATGGAGGACTATCAATGTTTTTAATTGCAAACGAAGCCTCAGAAGGAATGTTAGGAGAATGCTTTATAATTTGAAATGCTAAATCTTTAAGCGAACCAATTAGCGCACGAAACTCTTTATCTTTAGGAACTACGGCATTATCGTCGAATGGCGAAACTTTGGCTTTAATAAAAGGTTCTGATTGAACGATGTCATTAATCTCAAATCTTTTTCTTCCTTGTATGATAACTGTTGTGTTACCATCAGGCATTTTTAAAATCTTAATGATAAAAGCAACCGTCCCAATTTTATTTAGATCATCAACCGAAGGATTGTCAACAGCATCATTTTTTTGAGAAACTACACCGATCGTTTTGTCTCCTTTGAAATACTTTTTGATCAGCTTAATAGATTTGTCCCTACCGATAGTAATAGGAATTACAACACCAGGGAAAAGTACAGTGTTCCTTAAAGGAAGAATTGGCAATTCGCTTGGCGTTTCTTCCGAATTAATTTGCTCTTCGTCTTCCGGAGATAAAAGTGGAATAAATTCACTTTCTACCTCGCCTGCTCCAATCAGCATTATTTGTTTTAAGTCCATATCTTCTTTCATCTCTTATTTCTTTCCCTTGTTATTTCGTATGACATCCTGTCACTTTCATTTCTTGTATGTCCATATTCAATTGCTATGCCAAATTAAATAACATGCAATAATGTCTGATTAGGCTTTAAACTCCTCGCCAGACAGTTCGAAAATATGTTTCAATATCTCAACATCGGCAGTGTCAATTTTCACTTTTCTACGTAGCGCTACAGCTTTTGCTACCTCAACAGCCTTATTAAATTCGTATTTCGATTTTCCATTTGGCGTTAACCATGTAAATGAGGAAATCGTTTTATCGGAAAATCCATTTTGGGCTATGTTTGCATTAACGCCTATTACAGTTCCTGAGTTAAACTTTGAGCCGATAGCACATTTTGAATAATCGCCCATCATAATCCCCATAAAAATCTCGCCGCTGTCAACTAGTTTCTTTTCGCCATAATTCCAATACTTAACTTCACCATAAGTGTTTTTAAGATTAGAGATATTGGTATCTGCACCTAAATTGCACCACTCTCCAATTACCGAATTTCCTAAGTACCCTTCATGCCCTTTGTTGGCATAGCCCATAAATACAGAATTGGTTACTTCGCCACCAACCTTGCAGCAAGGTCCTATTGTTGTGTCTCCATAAATTTTTGCTCCCATTTTCACGATCGAATCATTGCATAACGCAAAAGGTCCTTTAATTAGTGCACCTTCCATTATTACAGCATCCTTACCAACGTAAATAGGTCCATTAAGACTATTGAGAACAGTGCATTTAACATCTGCCCCTTCTTCTATAAAAACGTGATTGCCTAATATTCTGTTAGATTCATCTATTGGGCTAGATTCTCTTCCTGCAGTAATTAAACTGAAGTCGTTTTTTATTTCAGTTCCATTTTCCTTAAAAACATCAACCAATTTATTTACTCCTCTAATATCGCCGTCAAATTCTATCGTTTCAAAACCGTCAATGTCGTTTGTCTTTATTTTGTTGATGACAGCGTCGTATTGTTCCTGTTTAATCTTGCAACCAATCAGTTTGCCATTTTTGATCAACGCTTGATTTGAGGTTAAGCTTTTTAAAGCATCATTTAATTGAGCATTAGGAAAAACAGATCCGTCAATCAATAAGTTTTCTTCTCCCAGTATGGTGGGAAATTTTACTTGAAGATATTCGGGTACATCAAAACTTACGGCTGTTTGAGCAACTCGCTCCCATTTTTCTTTGATGGTGATAATTCCAACCCGTAAACAACTCACTGGCCTAATATAGACTAGTGGCAGCAATTGAATTCGTGTAGCGGAATCGAAAAGTATATAGTTCATGATAATAAAAGAGCCCTATCCAAAGATAGGGCTCTTAACTCATTTTACTAATGTAAAAATGTCTTTATTCTTTTGCTCTTTATTCAGCAGCAGGTGCATCGTCAGCAGCTGGTGCTTCTTCAGTAGCAGGAATTTCCTCAGAACTAGCTTCAACAACTGGTGCTTCTTCAGCTGCTGCTGCTGCTGCATCTTCAATTGCTTTTGCTTTCGAATCTTTAGCAGCTGCCCTTTGTGCTCTTTTCTTTTCGATTTTAGCATTTTTAGCTTCTGCTTTTGCAGATTTTTGTGCCGCTGCAATAGCTTCTTCTTCTACTGATACTTCAGCAACAGTTGCATTAGCATCTTGTGTCGCTTTAGCTTTCTCTGATGCTGTATCGATTTGCTTTTGGAATCTAGATTTAAATCTATCAACTCTACCAGCAGTATCAATTAATTTCATCTTACCAGTGTAGAACGGGTGAGTTTTGTGCGAAATCTCCAATTTAAACAAAGGATATTCGGTTCCATCTTCCCACACTACAGTATCTTTCGTAGGTGCAGTCGACTTAGTTAAAAAACTATAATCATTTGAGATATCTTTAAAAACTACAAAACGATACTCTTCTGGGTGTATTTCTTTTTTCATTCTAATCTAATATTTGGGCTGCGAAGATAAGTATAATAAGACAATTTTCAAATGCTTATTTCTTGCTTTATTTAAAATATTTTCACGACATCAGCGTAATTAGCAATAAATTTGTTCAAATCAAACACAGAAACGTTTTGCAATTTAAGGTTTTAATAGTATTAATAAGCGTTGCAGCGCTTTTTTCGCAATGCAGCAAGGATGAAGTAATAGATGAAGCAGCCATCGAATCGCTCTCTTTTTCTCTGGATACGGTTATTTTCGACACTGTTTTCACCCAAGTTGGCACGATTACTAAAAACTTTAAGATCTATAATAATTCTAAAAACACCATTTCTATATCGAGTATCACGTTAAAAAATGAGCTTTCATCGAACTATAGAATTAATGTAGACGGGATAGCTTCTAATGAGGTTACCAATTTAAAAATTGCCGGTAACGATAGTATATTTGTATTTGTAGAGGCAACAATAGATCCTACAGGATCTAACCTCCCTTTAATTGTTTCCGATTCAATTGTTTTTTCTTCTGGTAACGAAGCCGCTTATGTTGGGTTGGTTGCTTGGGGACAAGATGCCTATTATTATCTGCCTAATTTTTCTATAGAAGGCCTCCCTCCTTTGTTTATTTTTCCTGATAATGTGTTTTTGGCTAACGACAAACCGCATGTGTTTTATTGTTATGGTGTAGTAGATTCCGCATACAGCTTATATATTAATGCTGGCACAAACCTGCATTTTGTGAAAGGCACAGGACTTTGGATTTATAAGGAAGGTTATTTAGAGGTAAATGGAGAGGCAGATAATCCTGTAGTTTTTACTGGACGACGTTTAGACAGTGAGTATAGCGAGGTGCCTGGACAATGGGAAGGAATTTTAATTAATGACGGTGTTGATGATATCACAATTAATTATGCAGTAATTAAAAATGCCCATGTTGGTATTCAGGTGGAACCTGGTTACTCGTCGGACCCAAATGACATTTCGCCCAACACTCTATTTCTTAACAATACTCGAATAGAGAATATGGTTACATCGGGCATTATTGCGTTCAATCATAAAATTACTGCCACCAACTTATTTGTTGCCAATTGCGGGGTTGGTTCTTTAAATATTATTGGCGGTGGAGATTACAGTTTTACTCATTGCACCTTTGCCGACTATTGGAGTCACGATAATCGTACAACGCCAACAGTAACAATTTCTAATTCTTATTCCGATGGATTAGGCAACAAGTACAGCAGCGATTTAGTAAATGCCTATTTTGGTAATTGCATCATTCATGGTACTCTCGACGATGAAATCACTTTAACTGACAATGGTACTGATGTGTTTAATCCTTATTTCGATGCCTGTATCGTGAACAAAGACAAGGTAAGCAATGGTGCTATATATAATAATGTAATTAATGACCCGGAAGATGTAACTGTGAGCGGCATAAGTCACCATCCTATTTTTACAGATCCTACTGAAGGTGATTATACCTTATTTTCAAAATGTGTGGCAGTAAATAAGGGCGATGCCTTTATTGGTTTAAATGTAGAATTCGATTTAAATGGTAATTCTAGAATTTTAGATACTGCGCCCGATATCGGTGCTACAGAACTAATCCCTTAGAGATTGCACAAAAAGTCGAGCGTATTAACTCCGTCGGCGTAATCATTTAGTTTTGGATTCTGAGCATCTCCTAATCTCACTGATTGTGAGCCTTGCTCCTGCTTAGAGACGATACATTGAACGTCATCACCATGCCTTGCTAAAATTTCCTGTAAATGTTTCTCATCCTTATATCGCTCATAATAAAGAACTGCAATGGGCGAAGAGATTGCCTCATCTTCTTTCAATAATAGAAATCCGTTGTCTAAGAAATCTACAACGCTCATTAAATAGATCGTTCTATTATAATCGTAATTGTTGCCATACTTATTATGGTTAACAATATCTGCAAAAGCATATATGCCTTCGTAAAATCTATCTAAAATATAATTCTCAGGAACCAACAATTTCGACACATTCCTACAGCCCAATCCGAAATACTGAAAAATATCTTGCCCTAAAGCAGCATATTCTTCTGAGGTTTCCGATCCGTCAATAACAGCAATTGAGTTTCTGTTTTTTCTAATAACATTGGGATACTTCCCAAAGTAAAGATCAAAATATCGTGCGCTATTGTTACTTCCTGTAGCAATAACTGCATCAAACCCTTGTAATTGGTATTCTGCAAAAACAATGAGGTCTTTAAAAGCGGGTTCAATAGCAATTAATTGCTTTGTTATATATGGAAGCAATACTTCGTCGGACTTTGCCATTTTTATCCTGCAACTATTCCCCGAAAGTAAAATGCTTAAAAAATCGTGAAAACAGACTAAAGGAATATTTCCTGCTGCAACTATTCCTACGGAAACAGCTTTTTTTCTGTTTTTAATGGTTTCTTGGTAAGGTTCTAACCATTTGTTTAAAGAATCTTTATTCAAACTTTCGCTCCAAGCCTTAAAACATGTGCTCAGACTTTTCCTGTCAAACCAAGGGTTTTGGACACCTGCAAGTCTCATATTATGAGAGAATTCATCATCACTATCATCGTTGCTCTGCTCCCAAACAACGACCTTCTCTCTTAACCAGTTTCCCAGTTCCACAAACGCACCAATTCTCTGATCTAAATTCATTTCTATAAATCCTTCTATTAAATCGACAAATTTTCTCTAATTTTGTCGCGCTGCAAATGTATAATATTTAAAAGAGAGCATAGAATGGCAATAATAATTACAGATGAATGCATTAACTGTGGAGCATGCGAACCAGAATGCCCAAACAATGCAATTTATGAAGGTGGAGAAGAATGGAAATTCTCTGATGGTACATCATTAACTGGAGATCTTACCGATCCTAAAGGAAACGCTATAAACGCAGATGAAGTTAAAGAACCGGTAAGCGAAGATTTTTACTTTATTTCGTTCGATAAGTGTACAGAATGTAAAGGATTTCATGACGAGCCTCAATGTGCGGCTGTTTGCCCGGTTGATTGCTGTGTAGATGATGAAGATCACGTTGAAACGGAAGACGAACTTTTAGCGAAGAAAGCTTTCATGCATTTATGATATTCTTATAAAAGAATTAAGAAAACACTGCGTTACTTGTAACAGCGGTGTTTTTTTTGCATAATAATTAACTAATTTGTACATATGAGGTTATTGATTCTTTTTATACTCCTATCGGCCAGCGCTACCACGTATGGTCAGAAGAAAAAAAACAAAGTAGATTTTAAATTGCTCGAAACTGAGCTGAACCTGCTTTGCGAATCAATTACTGAGACCGAATCGGATGAGTCGAGGATTAAAACCAGTAAAAAGTTTAACGATTTTTTTAAAGAGGTTTTAAGCAAAGAGAAATCATTTAATTACGACTTCACTTCTATTGTAAAGCTAAAGCAGCTTACACCTAAAGATAAATCGTTTAAGCTATATAGTTGGGCAACTTCATTTGAGGATGGCAGCTACACTTACCACGCAATTGTGCAACGCTACGACAAAAAGAACAAGCGTTATGTACTTACTTCTTTAAAAGACAATTCGGCAAATACTGTTCAAACAACTAAAAAAATCCTTTCTCCAAAAAACTGGTGGGGTGCTTACTATTACGATGTCTCAACTATGAAATCGAAGGGCAAAACTTATTACATTTTGCTGGGCTGGGATGGAAACAATAAACTATCCAACAAGAAAGTAATAGAGCCTATGTCGTTCAGTAAATCGGGTAGAATCAAGTTTGGAGCAAATATCTTTAAAGTAACCAAAGGATATAAAAAAAGAATCCTATTCGAATTTAGCTCTGATGTTGTGATGTCGTTAAAATTTCACGACAAGCAAAAACTCATCGTCTTTGATCATCTAGCTCCATTGGCTTCCAACCTAAGCGGAGAACGCGTGTTTTATGGTCCAGACCTTAGCTACGACGCCTTCGAACTTAAAAAAGGAAAATGGCACTTGGTATCAAACATCAAAATAAATAACGAAGAAAGACCTAATACGCCATTACCAAAGCAACCAAAACCAAAGAAAAAGACAGAATAAGGTCTTTCGTTTCTCTGTAAACTTTATCCTTCGAAGCTTTTTAAGCGTAGTAGGACAACTTAATATCTCCTTATTTCACACTTTACACTTCATTACTTCACACTTAAAATCATCCAGTAAATTATTCTGTTTTATATTGAATCATTCTATTCAAAAAGTTGCAAATTTGCAGCCTTTAAAAATCGAAAATAATATACAAATGAGTAAAGTGCATAATTTCAGCGCAGGTCCATGTATCCTTCCTCCGGAAGTGTTAAAAGGAGCCGCAGACGCAGTAGGTCAATTCAATGATTTAAACTTATCATTAATAGAAGTATCTCATAGAGGAAAAGATTTTATCGCCGTTGCAGAAAAAGCTGTAGGACTAGTTAAAGAATTATTAGAAGTTCCAGAAGGATATTCGGTAATGTATCTACAAGGTGGTGCAAGTTTACAATTCCTAATGACACCTTACAACTTCCTTAAAGAAGGCGGAACAGCTGCTTATACCAACACTGGTACATGGGCTAAAAAAGCTATTAAGGAAGCTAAATTATTTGGTAACATCGAAGTTGTAGCTTCTTCAGAAGACAGAAATCACACTTACATTCCTAAAGGATATACCATTCCTGAAAACGCTGATTATTTCCATATTACTTCAAACAATACCATATATGGTACTCAAGTAATGGAATTTCCAGAAACAAGCGTTCCAATTATTTGTGATATGTCGTCTGATATATTCAGCAAGAAAATAGACGTTAGCAAATTTGACGTAATCTATGCTGGTGCTCAAAAAAACATGGGAACTGCAGGTGCTACATTGGCAATTGTTAAAGACAGCTTTATGGAAAGTAGCGGAAGAGCTATCCCTTCTATGCTGAACTACAAGATTCACGCATCTAAAGAATCTATGTTCAACACCCCTCCTGTTTTCGCAATCTATGTATCAATGTTGATGTTACAATGGATGAAAGATATAGGTGGAGTTGAAAAGATTGCTGAAATGAACAAAGCTAAAGCTGAGTTAATGTACGGTGAGATTGATAGAAACTCTATGTTTAAAGCTGTTGTTGATGTTGAAGATAGATCTGAAATGAACGCAACGTTTGTGTTGAACGACGATTCTAAACAAGATGAGTTTAACGCAATGTGGACTGCTGCAAACATCAGCGGAATTAAAGGTCACAGAGATGTTGGTGGCTATAGAGCATCAATGTACAATGCACTTCCAATAGAAAGTGTGCAAGTATTGGTTGACGTAATGAAAGAATTCGAATCTAAAAACGCATAATTATGATTAAAGTATTAGCAAACGACGGAATATCACCAGAAGGTGAATCAGCTTTAAAAGCAGCTGGATTTGATATTATAACAGAAAATGTATCTCAAGACCAATTAATCGATAACATCAACAGCAACGATATTGCTGCTTTATTGGTAAGAAGTGCTACAACCGTTAGGGAAGATTTAATTAACGCTTGCCCAGGTTTAAAACTAATAGGCCGTGGTGGTGTTGGAATGGACAACATTGATGTTGAATATGCAAGAGGTAAAGGTATTGAGGTTATCAATACTCCTGCTTCTTCTTCTCAATCTGTTGCTGAGTTAGTTTTTGGACATATTTTTTCTTTAGCTAGATCTATTAATTCATCAAATGCTAAAATGCCTACAGTTGGGGATACAGAATTTAAAGCGCTTAAGAAAGCTTATGGTAAAGGTGTTGAATTAAGAGGAAGGCAAATCGGAATTATCGGATTTGGAAGAATCGGACAATCTGTTGCTAAATATGCTTTAGGTTGCGGTATGAGTGTTGTTGCTTACGATCCATACATGGACTCAGCAGATATCACACTTCAAATTGCTGGAGCTGATGACGTAACTGTTACCATTAAAACTACCGACTTCGATTCTTTAATTGCTACTAGCGATGTTATTACTTTCCACGTTCCTATGCCAGCAGATGGTAAGCCACTTATTAATACGGCTGAAATGGAAAAAATGAAAGACGGTGCAATTCTTATTAATGCTGCAAGAGGTGGTGTTATTAACGAAGCAGATTTAATTGCTGCGCTCGATTCAGGTAAAATTGGCGGTGCAGGTTTAGACGTATTCGAAAATGAACCTACTCCTAGAATGGATTTAGTAGGGCATTCAAAAGTTTCTGCAACACCACATATTGGTGCAGCAACAGGCGAAGCTCAAGCTCGAATTGGTACTGAGTTGGCAGAAAAAATAAGCGCTTTTTTCAATTAATTTTTCTTAAAATACGTAATGGCAAAAATTCTTCCCTTCAAAGGCTATCGTCCTAAAAAAGAGATTGCAAACGAAGTTGTAAGCAGATCGTTAGATGCTTATACAAATGTAGAGATAGAGGATATAATAGAAAATTCGCCTAATAGTTTCATTCAGGTTGTAAGACCGGAAAAAGCTCATCAAAACAAGGTGGAACCTCGTTCTATTGAGTATAATGAGTATGTGAAATCGAAGTTTGAAGATTTTCTTGAGCAAGGTATTTACGTTCAAGATGAAGAAGCTTCATTTTATATCTACGAGCAGGAAAAATTTGGAAGAACCTTCACAGGTTTATTAGGTTGCGCTTCTATCGATGATTATTTAGAAGGTGTTACTAAAAAACACGAGCAAACATTAACGTTTAAGCAAGAAAAGTTAAAAGAGTATTACGATACTACCAACATAAATGCAGAGCCTGTATGTTTCGCTTACAAAGCAGATGAGCAGTTAGGTGCATTTATTGCGGAAAGAAAACAGGATGATGCTGATTTTAACTTTAGCGACCACGATGGTACCAAACATAAACTATGGGTGGTATCTGATGAAACTGGCGTAAATGTAATTATCACTCGATTTGATACAATGACTAACCTATATATTGCAGATGGGCACCATAGAAGTGCTTCCTTGGTAATGTTAGGCCAATCTCGAAGAAAAGCAATGGACAGAATGAATGTTCCTTCCAGCAAATACATGGGTGTTTTCTTTTCCGATGATCAATTAGAGATTTTTGACTTTAACAGAACTGTTGTTGATTTAGGAGAGTATACACCTGAACAATTGGTAGCTGCTATTTCTGGAAACTTTGATATTGAAAATAAAGGACCGGAAATTCACAAACCTACCGGCTTACACAATATCAGTATGTTTTTAGATGGCAACTGGTATTCGCTTACAGCAAAAGATAAAATACTTACAGATTCTGATCCTTTACGAGTTTTGGATTGCTTTCTCCTCTCCGAGTATCTTCTTGGCCCTGTTATGGACATAAAAGATCTTAAAGTAAATAATCGCATAGATTTTATTGATGGTACACAAGGCATGGAAGCACTTCAAGCGGCTGTAGAAAATAAAGATGCCAAAGTAGCCTTTGGCCTTTACCCAGTTACACCTGAGCAGCTTTTTAACTTAGCCGATAACAATCAAATTATGCCACCTAAAAGCACGTGGGTAGAACCTAAGCTTTGTATGGGTATGACAGTTTACAAGATTATGTAAATTTGTGGGATGAGTATCGCCGATAATCTATCGAAAACACTTAGTTCTATTCCTGCCAATGTCAGTTTAGTTGCGGTGTCCAAAACCAAACCTAATAGTGATATTATTGAGGCGTACGAGGATGGTCAAAGAATCTTTGGTGAGAACAAAGTTCAAGAATTAGCTGCAAAAGCAGAAGAGCTTCCTAATGATATAAAATGGCATATGATTGGCCATTTACAAACAAATAAAGTAAAGTACATTGCTCGTTTTGTAAGTCTTATTCACTCGGTGGAAAGCATGAAACTTGTAAAAGTGATCAACAAGGAAGCCGTTAAACATGATAGGGTAATTGACTGTTTACTAGAGATTAAGATAGGAAAAGAAGAAGCTAAATTTGGTCTTTCTGCTAGCGATGTAAATGCCCTACTCTGCTCTTCAGAATATACCGAACTTAAAAATATTCGATTTGTAGGTGTAATGGGAATGGCAACATTTACAGAAGATGACGAAATAATTAGAACCGAATTCAAAAAATTAAAATCAATATTTACAAATCTTAAGGAATCCTTTTTCTCGGATAAGGATTCCTTTAAAGAATTATCAATGGGTATGTCGGCCGATTACCAGCTAGCTATTAAAGAAGGTAGTACAATGGTTAGAGTTGGTTCGGCAATATTTGGAGCAAGAAATTATGTCTGAACAAATAGATCTTAAATTAAGCAAAAACGATCAAAAGTTAATAGAAGAACTCTATTCAACAGATGATGAAGTGGTGTTGATGTCACTAGATAAAATAATGGACAAGGGCAATAAAAGCTTAATGCCAGCATTGATTCATGTATTGTCTACATCTAACAACGAGAGTATAAAGGACGAAATATTCAATATATTCTGTCAGCTTAAAGATACAGCATCAATAGAAATGATGATTCTTTTCCTTCAATTGGAAAAATATAACGCAATACACGAAAAATTGAGATCTGCCTTATGGCAAACCGCTTATGATGGAAGTAAATTCCTTTCGCTATTCGTTCAATTAGCAATACAAGGTGATTACCTAGTATGTATCGATATTTTGAGTATAATTGAAAATATGAAAGAACCCTTCGAGGATGAATTAATCCAAGATTTAATAGAACAAATTGAGCATGCAATTCCTGAAACAGAAGCTAAGAAATCTCAACTCCTGTTTGAATTAACAGAAACAATTCGCAATCTATAGTTAGCTATTCCTTTCGGAAAGCAACTACAGATAAATTGGAAATAGCAGGAGATTAAGCCTTCCCTACTATTCTAAATACTTTAGTGCCGCAATCAGGACATTCGCCTTTAATAGCTTTCATCTTGTTTTTCATCACAACATCTTCTGCGTTCTTGATTTCAACTTGTTTTTTGCATTTCATGCATCTGCCTTCTGCCATAATTTCTATTGTTTATTTGTTTATATACAAACAAGTATACAAATAACTTATTACAACATATACCTATTCCCTATATAAGTTATGAAACTGAACGGTTAATAACTTTCATTTCCGCCTGCAACCATAACTTTCTGACAATAAATCACTTTGGCAGATTTGTTGATTGAGCATGGTTTATAACATACATCGACGCTTAAATAAACATGATAATTAGCAATGTGAAAGCCAGGGCATTTAAATTTTTGTTAAATCTTCTTGAAAATATGCCTCTGTAAGATTTTGCTAATATAACCTAATCAATTTTTATATTCTGTATTCGTGGTATTTATCAACTGATTGTTTCATTGATTAGTGCCTATGTTTTTGAAATGCGCCATAAATAGCACTTTTATAAGGAGATATGGAAAAAAATCGATAACATTGTATAACAAAAAAGAATGAGGTTTAGCTCTGATTATCAATCAATAAAGGATTCATTATGAATACAAGAAACAAGCTTTTAACTAAAATTGCAGCATATTCCACAGCAACTACAGCTTTTATCGGATTTGCACCTTCTGCTAATGCAGAATTGGTTGGTTACGATATGGATCCAGATTCCACTAGAGTTAATTCTATTGATACTGCTGGTTTCTTTCAAATTAACATAAACGACAGAGGCGCGGAATGCGATATCTATGTTGATTTTAGTTTTACCATTGGCATCAACCAAAAGTACGATAGATGGATATATATGTATGGTCTTAGTTATAATCAAGTACTAGGGCAATCATCTGTAGTAAAAATTTCGAGTACATCGGTTACTAAAACGTTTGTTTCAACTACCCCATCTGGCAAAACAACAACTTGGAAATCGTCTTATATAGGCACTACCACAATTACATGGTGGTTTGCAGCGGCGGGTAGTGAGGGATCTAATATAAGCAGTTCCATTGGAGACGCTAAATGGGCTGATTGGCCTACTATGGTTTTTGGTTATGGAGAATTTACAAGTCAGTCATTCGGACAATGGGGCGGAGTAGCAGAAAAGTATGTAGGACTCAAGTTTTATGCATATGATATGGATACCACTTCTTCACCAGGAGATACTTTATGGGATTCTACGATGCATTTTGGTTGGATTTATTTAGATGTTGCAATTGATGCGCGTTCATATACTGTAAAAGGCTGGGCATATAACGACACACCAGGTGAACCTGCACTTTTCAATATTGATTCGGTAAATTACGATGCCGATGTTTGCGAGTATCCTTCTGTTGGTATCACAAAAAGGAATACTAAAAGAGAGGTGGCTATTTATAGCTACGAAAAAGAGATTAGAGTTAATATTACAGATGGTAGAAGAACAAAAGGTAATATTTCTATTTATAACCTAAGTGGACAAAAAATACAGGAACAGTCTATTCAAGGCAAACACAACACTATAAAGCTTAACGATCGATCGAGTGGCGTATTCTTGGTTAAAGTAGATTTGGACGGAGCAGGAACTCGATCAAAAAAAGTATATATCAAGTAGTTATCAACAAATTAATTTAATAATTACTCAAATCGAGGTAACGCTCTATCAGAGAACTAAGCAAGTACCGTATTCGAAAATTTAACTGACCTTTCCTTATAATTGCGAATTTAAAACTATGTTATTGTTAAAATAAAATTAATTTTACCGCATATAATGTATTAAGCAAAAAAGCTAAAGTATGAAACAAACAAACAAATTATTAAAACAATTAGCAACGTACTCAAGTGTTGCTGCTGCTGTTGTTGGCGTAAACGATTACGCTAAAGCAGAATTAGTTGGATATGACGTAAATCCAGATTCAATTCTTATTAACCCTATTGATACGGCTTCATTTTACACTTTCAATATCAATAATAGAGGTGCATATTGCGACGAGGGTGCTGATTTTGACATTGGGATGTCTTCTTACCTAGCAGGAGCAGTTTCTTCTAGTAATGGGAAAAATCTTGAGATTTATGCTTACACCTATAATGGTGTATTAGCTTCATCATCAACTTTTTTCTACTCTAGTGCTACAATATCTACTCAAGGTCCGGATGCTACATATAGCGCTCCTTGGTACACAGTTACAGGAGCGACAGCAACTTATACTTTTTGGACTGCAAAAGTTCTTAGTACCAACTCTACTGTTAGTGCAGGTGTTGCTACTGATGGTGCAGAGTTCGCTTCTGCTTATGCAACATTAGTTTGGGGTTATTACACAAATTCTTCGAACTCTTGGGGAAATTGGGGTGGAAAAACCGACAAGTATTTAGGTTTAACATTTGTTTACTGGGAAGTAGATTCTGCCAATTCGTTTATTGGTGATACTGCTTGGGACACAACTAGGTTTTATGGATGGATTTATATGAGTGTTGGAATTGATGCTTCTAGTTACACAATAAATGCATGGGCATACAATGACACGCCTGGCGAAAAGGCAATTACAAATATAGATTCAGTTAATTTCAATTCAGAATGTATTTTACCCGAACCTTATCCTGAGTTAAGAGTGAATCCTTTCGAAGGTATTGTAGATAGATCATTAGATAATAAAGTTTCTGTATACAGTTATGATAGAACCATTAGAGTTGGGCTTAACGGGACTAAAAGCACTAAAGGAATTATCTCTGTTTATGATATGAGCGGTAAACTAGTTCAATCTCAGCCAATCAAAGGTCGTAGTAATGCGTTAAGAGTTGACGGTAGAAATACCGGACTTTACTTTGTTAAAGTTGACGTTGATGGAGGAACACGTACCCAAAAGGTATTTATCCAATAATCAAAAGTTTTTTTTGCAATAAACTTTTCTATTTCATTTTTCTGAAAATAGTTTCATTTCGCATTCAGGGTATATCATGTTTTTTGGGGTACAGTAAGTAATAAGGCTTTATCAAGGCCCAAGATGATTGCACATTCAAACCTAAATTACCTAATATATGAAAAACACAAACGAACTATTAAAAAAAATTGCCACCTACTCTAGCGTCATAGGAGCTGTAGTTGGAGTTAATCAATATGCCAATGCCGAATTAGTTGGTTATAACCTCGATCCCGATTCCACTAGATTTAACCCTGCAGATACCGCAGGTTATTTTGTTATTAATATCAATAATCGTGGTGGATATTGCGATGAAGGTGGAGATTTTGAATTCTCAATAACACAAACGCTTTCAGCAACAACTTCCTCCGAAAATGGACGTAACTTAGCAATATATGCTTACACATATAATGGTGTACTTGCTTCTTCTAAAGCCTATGTTAACTCTAGCGTAACAACTACTACTTCGCTCGGAGCAATAAATACTCAAGGCTCCTCTACTTACAAATTATGGAAAGCAAAAGTAATGAGTACAGGTTCTTACGTTGGTCCTGATGCGGCTACTGATGATGCCATGTTCGCTAGCGATACAGCAACGTTAGCTTGGGGATACGATACAAACCCTAGTAACTCTTGGGGAAATTGGGGTGAAAAAACCGACAAGTATTTAGGTTTAACTTTTGTTACATGGGACGTAGATGCGAGTAAATCGTTTATTGGCGACACTGTTTGGGACACCACAAGATTTTATGGCTGGATCTATATGAGTGTAGGAGTCGATGCTGTTAGTTACACAGTTCAGGCATGGGCGTACAACGATACTCCAGGAGAACCAGCACTTGCCAATATGGACTCGGTTGACTTTACAGATGAGTGTAATTTAACTCCTATGCCAGTATTAGATACTAATTTTATAGGAATTGCTACAAGAAACCTTGAAAGTAAAGTATCAATATATAGTTACGACAGAACTGTAAATGTGAATCTTAAAGGAACCCGAAGTACCAAAGGAAGCATATCTATTTACGATATCAGCGGAAAGCTAGTGCAGTCGGAACCAATTAAAGGACGTAACAATAGCCTTCGTATTAATGGACGAAACGATGGTCTCTACTTTGTTAAAGTTGATGTAGACGGTGGCACACGTACACAGAAGGTGTACATTCAATAAAATTAATTCAAAAGGCTCTATTTAATAGAGCCTTTTTTGTTTCTTAGCAGGCATAATCATTATTTCTTAAGGTAACTAGCATAAACCATTCAATTCAAATTATATGATTAAGACCAACGATTCAATAAAAAAACTTGCCGCCTACTCTACTATTGCTTCTGCTTTGCTTACTGCTCCAATAGTTGCAAATGCATCTCTATATGTTTACAACGTAGACCCCGATTCAACTATGCTAAACCCGCAAGACACTTCAGGCTTCTACTCAATCAACATTAACAACGGCGGAGATTTAAGAGATCATATTATCGATTTTTCCTTTAAACTTTCTAATTACTCAAATGAGTCTTATGCGAGTAATGATGGGCAACTTTTGAAACTTACGGTAATAACAAGTACCATGAAACCAACAGTATAATAGTTACAAAAATGGCTTTCCAGTATACGAGCCAAACCATTACAAATACTTTATCAACTATTTATGGTTCAACTTCTACAACACAATATGTAGGAACAACTACTCAGTACAAATATCTTGCAAATACCTTTAATCAAGGGGATGTTATAGGCTCTAATAACAGTTCAAACAATGAACAAAACTGGGCGCAATCAGCTTTATTAGTCAGGAGTTATGATAGCAACCCCAATAAGGTATTGGGCAACTGGGATGGAAAAACAGACAAATACATAGGTTTTAAATTTGTATCAATTGATGATGGTTATTATTATGACTTCTCTAATATACCCGGTCTACCAGGCCCTTCAGGAGATAGTAGCATACATTACGGATGGATTTGTTTAAGTGTAGGTATCGATGCTTCTAGCTACACTATTAAAGGTTGGGGGTATGAGCAAATACCCGACAAGCCAGCAGTAATTGATTTCAACGTTGGAATCCATGATCAAGAATTGAATGATCGAGTTGCTATTTACAGTCATCAAAGAGATATAAAAGTTACCATGGTTGGCAAAAGTGCGAAAGGCACTATTACCATCTATAACCTTAACGGGCAGGTAATCCAAGTCTCAACCGATTAAAGGCGAAAACAACACCATTCGAATAAATGGGCGAGAAAGTGGTTTGTATCTTGTAAAAGTGGATTCCGACCGAGGTTCACAATCAAAAAAAGTTTTTATCAATTAATTTAGGGTAGCAATCACTTTTGGGGTAATACCATTACTAAACGTTCATGAATAATAAAGTTTGTGGTTAGACGAATGTTCATGAATAGACCAGATTAATTCTGTTCCTTTCGGAAAGCCAGTATCTAAGCGCAACGATACTGGCTTTTTTCATGCGCTTATTTGAAATTTAATAAAAGACTGTCCGCCCTTGCTGGTACGTGCGTGTCAGTTCGAGTGGTTTTCGAAGAAAACTGTATAGAGAACAAGGCTTTCCACCATATCCACTAAACAACTATCTGAAGACCATCATAAGCCAAATGAATATTAGAATCCAAATCTGACTCAACATCAACATGTTTCCCTATATAATGACTCATATGAACAAAATAAGCCTCATCAGGTTCAAACTCTTTTACTACTTCTATAGCTTGATCTAAATTGAAATGAGAAATGTGATCTTCTTTTCTAAGCGCATTCAACACAAGCGTTTTGGTACCTTCAATTACCTCTTTGCTTTCATCTGGAATTCGGTTGGCATCCGTAATGTAAGTAAAGTCCCCTATTCTGAATCCTACTACGGGCAGCTTATGATGATAGACAATAAAAGGCCTAAACTCCACCCCTTCAATTTTAAAAGGCGTCATAGGCAAGTCATGCAATTCAATTCGAGGAATCCCGGGATACTGTACGCCGCTAAAAACATAATGAAATTCACGTTTTAAAGCCTCCTGCACCCTACCTGTAGCATAAACGTCAACATCCTTCTTTAGCTTAAAGTTGAAAGCTCTTACGTCGTCTAAGCCAGCCACATGATCTTTGTGTTCATGTGTAAACAAAACAGCCGTTAGGTTATTTACTTTATGGTTAAGCATCTGCTGCCGAAAGTCTGGACCAGTATCAATAACAAACACCTTGTCGTTTATTTCTAGCATTACAGATGTTCTCAATCTAGCATCCTTAGGATCGTCCGATAAACACACATCACAATCGCATGCAATTACCGGAACTCCTTGAGATGTACCTGTACCTAAAAATGTAACTTTCACAATCCGTTAATTATTATTTGCTCCAATAAGCTCCGTGAGTTTAGCAACACAAAAGTCTATTTCTTCTTTGGTATTGAATCTACTAAAAGAAAATCGAACAGCAGGTCTTTCTTGATCCGTCCCAATTCCTTTTAATACATGCGAACCTTGATTACTTCCCGAAGTGCAAGCGCTACCGCCCGAAGCCGCAATTCCTGCAATGTCTAAATTAAACAACATCATTTCGCTGGTGCTCGATTTTGGAAACAATACACTTAAAACGGTATACAGCGAATTATCTGTTTCAATATTCCCGTTAAATTCAACGCCACTAATGTTGTTTTTCAAACTTTCTATCATGTAGCTTTTCAAACCTTCAATGTGAGTTCTGTGAACTTCCATGTCTTCATGGGCAAGTTTAAAGGCTTTAGCTAAAGCAGAAATTCCGAAAATGTTTTCCGTCCCTCCCCTCATGTTTCGCTCTTGTGCACCACCGCAAATAAAAGGTTTAATGCTCACATCGTTTCTTATGTACAAAAACCCCACTCCTTTCGGACCATGAATTTTATGTGCAGAACAAGTAATAAAATCAACTGTAATTTCTTGTAAATCAAACGGGTAATGCCCCATTGTTTGCACGGTATCCGAATGAAACAATGCACCATGCTCCTTGCACATCGCTCCTACTTCTGCTATAGGAAGTAAATTTCCAATCTCGTTATTACCATGCATTAACGAAACCAATGTTTTACCGTCTTCCTCCAGTAAGGATTTAAGGTGATCCAAATCGACTTGTCCATCCGGTTTTAAATCAACGAAGCTTAACTTAACGTCGCGTTGTTGTTCCATACGTTCTGCAGTATGTAAAACCGCATGGTGCTCTATTCTGGAAGTAATAATGTGATCAATTCCTAAATCGTTTACAGAGCAAACAATGGCCATGTTATCGGCCTCCGTGCCTCCCGATGTAAAAAATACTTCGCCAGGCGATACGTTTAATAAATTAGCTATGGCTTTTCTCGCGTTTTCTATAACAACCTTCGCTTCTCTTCCTTTTTTATGAATAGACGATGGGTTTCCAAAAGAGCTATCCATTAACTCCACCATTACATCTCTTACTTCTTTTGCAAGCGGAGAAGTTGCAGCATTGTCAAAATAAATATCCATTAACTCAATTCTTTTATTTCCGACATTATTTTACTTGCCAATTCATTTGCAGTAGTTTCCGATTCGCTTTCTGCATATATTCGAATAATTGGTTCGGTGTTAGATTTTCTTAAATGAACCCACTCCTTATCAAACGCTATTTTAACACCATCGATATCGTTAATAGGTTTGTCGGCATATTTAGCCTTCATTTTCTTAAGCAACTCATCAACTTGTGTATCTGGCGTTAATTCTATTTTGTTTTTTGAAATAAAGTAGTTCGGGTAGCTATTTCTTAGTTCCGACACTTTTAAATCCATTTTTGCTAAGTGAGATAAAAACAAAGCGATTCCAACCAATGCATCTCTTCCGTAATGAAAAGCTGGATATATTACTCCTCCGTTACCTTCACCGCCTATTACAGCGTTACACTCTTTCATTTTGGTAACTACGTTTACCTCTCCCACAGCTGCTTCATGGTATTCATACCCTGCGCTTTCGGTTACATCTCGCAAAGCTCTAGTAGAGGATAAATTAGAAACCGTATTTCCTCCGGTGTGCTTAGTTACATAATCAGCAACAGCAACCAATGTGTACTCCTCGCCAAACATATCACCATTTTCGCATACCAAAGCAAGTCTGTCTACATCAGGATCTACCACAATGCCTAAATCGGCGCCACTCTCCACAACCGTTGCAGAAATTTCCGTAAGGTTTTCTGGTAAAGGTTCAGGATTGTGCGGGAAATGTCCACTAGGATCGCAAAATAATTCTATAATATTGTCGACGCCTAACTTCTTTAATAAAGCTGGGATGTAAATTCCACCCGATGAATTAACGCAATCAATAGCCACTTTAAAGTTGCGTGCCTTAATGGCTTCAACATCTACCAATTCTAAATCTAATATGTGTTGAATGTGTTTTTCTAAGTAGTCCTTTTCTACACATCCACCTAAATCATCTACTTCTGCAAAGTTAAAATCGTTCGATTCTGCTATTTCTAAGATTCTTTCACCATCGCTTGCCGATAAAAATTCACCTTTATTATTCAGGAGTTTTAATGCATTCCAGTTTTTGGGATTATGACTTGCTGTAATAATTATTCCTCCATCAGCATTTTCGTCGGTTACCGCAATTTCTACAGTTGGTGTTGTAGTTAAGCCTATGTCAACCACATTTACCCCTAAACTTTGAAAAGTAGAGTTAACTATTTGATTGATCATTTTACCCGATAACCTAGCATCTCTTCCTACAATTACAGTGTATTCATCTTTGGATAAATGCTCTTTCATCCAAGCCGAATAAGCTGTTATGTACTTTACTACGTCAAACGGAGTTAACGATTCGCCTGGTGCTCCGCCAATCGTTCCTCTAATTCCAGAAATGGATTTAATTAATGTCATCTATAAGATAATTTGTGCAAAAGTATCGATTTAGCAACTATATACTATCGCTTTATCTTTATAGAATTTTAAATTTTTATTTAAAATAAAGGTGCTTTGAAATTGTTAATTTCTTTGTTGAAAACAATAAACTGCTTGGTGCTCAAACCCGTTTTCTATTTCTTTACTTTGGTACAAAGCGCGACATTGCCTATGACAGGAGAGCCAAGGAATGAATTTCCCAACCAGTTTAGAAGTCAAATCAAGCGATTTGAGTTAATGGTTAAAGAAGATCAAGTACATTTCATCGACATTGACGAAATGGAATTGGTAACTTCTCATTACATGGATACCTTTCAGTACAAAAAAGCTATCGTAGCGTTAAATATCGGAATCTCTCAGCATCCTTTCTCTTCTATATTATTACTTTGGAAAACGCAGGTATTAATTAGCCAAAATAATATTAATGAGGCCATAGAGTCGTTGGTTAAAGTAGAAGTATTAGAGCCAACCAATTCGGAAATGCTGTTATTAAAAGGAGTAATTAATAGCAGAAAAAAATATCACAGAGATGCAATTAATTGCTTTAAAGAGTCTATTGCAAACATGGAGGAACCCGACGACGAGCCTTATTTGTGTTTGGCCGAAGAGTATAAAATATTAGACCAACATGATTTAGCGAAAGAAATGCTGGAAAAGGCTTTAAGGCTCGATCCTGAGAATTTTGAAACAATTATGGAATTGGCCATGTGCTGCGATATTGTTAAAAATTTTAAAAGAAGCATTAAACTTTACAACATTGTATTAGACCAAGAGCCTTACTCTTATCTCAATTGGTTTAATCTTGGAATGGCCTATTTCAATTTAGGAAAAATCGAAAAGTCTATTGAATCATTCGATTTTGCAATTGTTATAAAAGACGATTTCTCGTCGGCTTACTTTAGCAAAGCATGTTCTTTGGCTAGTTTAGATGAATACGAGGAAGCAATTGAAGTTTATAAAGAAACTTTTAAGCACGAATCTCCCGAATCTATAACCTATTATTCTATAGCCGAGTGCTACGAAGAGTTGGATGATTTAGAGAACGCATTTAATTATTACAAAAACTGCACAACTTTAGATCCCCTATTTGCTGATGGTTGGATAGGCATGTCGGCGACAACCGATTTTGAAAAGAATGCAGAAGGAGCCGTTTCCTATATAAGAAAAGCAATTACGTTAGAACCAACCTGTGCACAGTATTGGCATATTTATGCGGAAGTTAATTCTAAACTAAATTATACGCATACTGCTTTAAATGCCTATAGAAAAGCGTTGAAACTCGATCCTGATAGCGAAGCGATTTGGATTCATTATGCCAACTTTTTAATTGAACAAAAAAAGCTAAACGATGCTATCATTCTGATTCAGAAAGGGGTAGATTGGATGCCGGAAAATGCATCTTTCTATTACATATTAACTTCCTTCTTGTTAATCGACGATTGCATCCCCGAATCATTATATTTTTTAAGTATCGGGCTATCTTTAGATTACGACCTACATTATTTAGTCTATCAACATATTCCTTCTGCAAAGAACATAAGTGTAGCAAGAAACATGATAGATTCTTATCTTTGACAAATGAATTTTGAACTAGATCACATACCCTTGAGGAATGAACGCCCTCGTCAAGAAGGCATAACCATGGTAATGGACAAGGGATTAAGTCTTCGACAAGCAGAAGATTTTATAGAAGTATCGGCACCTTATACCGATTTGTTAAAACTCGGTTTTGGGACGTCTTATCTCACCAGTAACCTAAAAGAGAAAATTAAGCTATACAAAGCTGCTGATTTGCAAGTTTATGTTGGCGGTACTTTATTTGAAGCTTTTATTGCTAGAGGTAAGTTCGACGATTTTCGAAAACTGGTAGACGATTATGGTCTTAATTGTGTTGAGGTTTCTGATGGTTCCATTGTTCTTCCTCATGATGAAAAATTAGAATACATCCGCAAACTAACAGATCAAGTAACTGTTGTTTCGGAAGTTGGTTCTAAAGAAGCTGGGTTAATTATTCATCCAAGTATTTGGATTTCGATGATGAATTCTGAATTAGAAGCAGGTTCATGGAAAGTAATTGCTGAAGCAAGAGAAGGTGGTAACGTTGGTATTTTCAGATCGAGTGGAAATGCGCACACCATGTTGGTGAATAAAATATTAGATAACGTGCCTCAAAAACATGTGATCTGGGAAGCACCTAAGAAAGAACAACAAGTTTATTTCATAAAATTATTGGGTAGCAATGTTAATCTAGGTAACATCGCTGTTAATGAAGTGATTCCGTTAGAAACGTTGCGTTTGGGATTAAGAGGCGATACTTTCTTAGATTTCTTACCTGAAGATATTCAAAAAGAGCACGAGGTATAATGAAAAGCATTACTGAACAAGAATTAAAAGCCAAAATGGATGCTGGCGACGACTTTCAATTAATTGATGTTAGAGAGCCAAACGAATTCGACCATGTAAACATTGATGGTGAATTAATGCCTTTAGGTCAGATTTTGGACTTTACAGAAAAGGTTTCGAAAGACAAGCCTGTAATCGTTCATTGTAAATCTGGTATGAGATCACAACGAGCCATTATGCAATTAGAAGAAGTTGGTGGTTTCGACAACTTGTACAATTTAGAAGGCGGCATATTGGCTTATGCAGAAGAGATCGATTTAGACCTCCCTACCTATTAACTTAATACAACAAGCATGAATCCAACCTTAAAGGCCTTCTTATCGAATGGCTTAAAAGGGTTTGCTATGGGAGCAGCCAATATTATTCCTGGTGTTTCGGGTGGTACTATAGCTGTTATTACTGGCATTTACGAGAAATTATTAAACTCTGTAAAGTCAATTGACATAGTTGCTCTTAAACTAATTCTTAAAGGCGATTTTAAAGGTTTTGCCGATCGAATCAATTTGCTTTTTTTAGCTGCAATTGGAATTGGGTCTGCATTAAGTATCGTTACACTCGCCAAATTATTTGAAATTCTTTTGGTTGATCATAAATTGTATTTGTGGTCGTTTTTCTTCGGACTTATTTTAGCGTCGGTTTATTTTCTGGCTAAAACAATCAGTAAAATCACAATTGGCAATATTGCTATATTTATTATAGGCACCGCAATAGCATTGTGGATCTCATTGTTAACACCAGCCTCCGAAAACGATGGTGCCATATATTTAATTGTTTGTGGAGTTGTAGCTATTTGCAGCATGATTTTACCGGGTCTTTCAGGTTCGTATGTATTAATTCTGCTAGGCAACTACCAATTGATAATCATAGACGCCATTTCGCATATTAACCTCCGGGTTATAGCACTTGTTGGTACTGGTTGTGTTATAGGAATATTAACCTTCTCTCACCTGCTATCGTGGTTGTTTGCCAAATTTAAAGACCTAACAATTTCTTTGTTAAGTGGATTTATACTAGGATCTCTTTTAATACTTTGGCCTTGGAAAAACGATGTTTACTTAATGGACGAAGCTGGTGAATTGATTCTTAAAAAAGGTGAACCCATTCAATCTACTTACGAATGGTTTATTCCTGCATCCTTTAATACAGAAGTAATTATAGCAGTTGCATTAATGATAGCCGGTATTGCTACTATTTATTTAATGGATAAAGTTTCTGCTAACGAAACAACTTAATAACATGCGTTACTTCGGATTAATTGGCCATCCTCTCTCTCATTCTTTTTCACAGAAATACTTTACTGAGAAATTCGAAAAGGAAAACATTGCTGGTTGTCAATACAATTTACACGATCTTGAATCCATCAACGAGTTTCCCGATTTAATTAAAAATCAAAAGGGCTTGGTTGGCTTAAATGTAACCATACCTTACAAGCAAGATGTAATTCAGTTTTTAGACGAAATGGACGACATTGCTACAGAAGCTGGTGCTGTTAACACCATTGTAGTTTCAGGAAAAGAGGGTAAAACTCATCTTAAAGGATACAATACTGATGTTTATGGGTTTGTGAATTCAATTAAACCGCACATTCAGGAAAACGCAAAAGCATTGGTATTGGGTACTGGTGGCGCATCTAAAGCAGTTGAATTCGCTTTAAATAAAATGGATATTGAAATGCAATTCGTTTCGAGAACTGCAAAAGAAGGCATAATGAGCTATGATGATTTAACTGAAGATCTCGTTAGAGAGCATCAAATTATCATCAACTCCTCTCCTATTGGTATGAGCCCCAATGTAGACCAAGCGCCGGCGATTCCTTATGATGGGATCTCTAGTCAGCATGTTTTATTCGATTTGGTTTACAACCCATTAGAAACCTTGTTTCTTAAAAAAGGGAAACAAAATGGTGCCGTAACCATTAATGGCTTAAAAATGCTCCATTTGCAAGCCGAAAAAGCTTGGGAGATCTGGAACTCATAAACGAGTTTTAAGTTATCTTTGAAAAGCACAAGTATTAATAAAACACATGGATTTTCAGATCACATCGGAATTTGAACCTACGGGAGATCAGCCCGAAGCGATTAAACAATTGGTTCAGGGTATAAACGATAAAACCAAGTCTCAGACGCTTTTAGGGGTTACCGGAAGTGGGAAAACATTCACGATCGCTAATGTTATTCAGCAGATTGGCCGACCTACTTTAATATTAAGTCACAACAAAACCCTTGCTGCACAATTGTATGGAGAGTTTAAGCAGTTTTTCCCCAACAATGCGGTCGAGTACTTTGTTTCTTACTATGATTACTATCAACCTGAGGCCTATTTACCCGTTACCGACACCTATATAGAAAAGGATTTATCTATCAACGAAGAAATAGAGAAACTCAGGTTAAGTACTACTTCTTCTTTGCTTTCGGGCAGAAAAGACCTCATTGTTATTTCGTCTGTATCCTGTATCTATGGTATTGGAAACCCTAAAGACTTTCACGAAAACACGATTACACTGGAAGTAGGTCAGCAAGTAAGCAGAAACGGATTCCTTCACGATTTGGTAACCAGCATGTATTCTAGGACAGAAATGGAGTTGAGTCGTGGAAGTTTTAGAGTTAAAGGTGATGTGGTAGATGTATTTCCTGGATATGCCGACTACTGTTACAGAATTGTGTTTTTCGGCGACGAAATAGAAGAACTAATGACTTTTGAGTTCATCAGCAATAAAAAAACGGAAGACAAAGAAGAAATTACCATATACCCCGCCACTATTTTTATGACAAATAAGGATAGTTTACAGGGTGCGATTAAAGAAATACAAGAAGACATGGTTGCCCAAGTAGACTATTTTAAAGAAGTGGGCAAACATTTTGAAGCAAAGCGGCTTCAGGCTAAAGTGGAATATGATTTAGAGATGATGCGAGAATTGGGCTATTGCTCGGGCATTGAGAACTATTCGAGATATTTCGATAAACGCGAAGCCAACACTCGCCCATTTTGCTTGTTAGATTATTTCCCCGATGATTTTATGATGGTTGTTGACGAAAGTCATGTTACCATTTCTCAAATTCATGCCATGTACGGTGGCGACAGGTCTCGAAAGCAAAACTTGGTTGAGTATGGCTTTAGATTGCCGTCTGCAATGGATAACCGTCCTTTAAAGTTCGAAGAGTTTAATTCTATCCTCCATCAAATTATATATGTAAGTGCTACCCCTGCCGATTACGAACTTCAGGAATCTGAAGGTGTTGTGGTAGAACAGGTAATTAGACCAACAGGCTTGCTTGATCCTGCAATTGAGGTAAGGCCTAGTACCGATCAGATAGACAACTTATTAGAGGAGATTGCAGCTCGAATTGAGGTGGACGAGAGAGTGCTTATTACCACCTTAACAAAAAGGATGTCGGAGGAATTAACCAAGTACTTGTTCAATTTAGATATTAAATGTCGCTACATCCATTCCGATATAGATACTTTGGAACGAATTGAGATTATGAGGGAGTTCCGATTGGGCACATTCGATGTTTTAATAGGGATTAATTTACTTAGAGAGGGATTAGATTTACCAGAAGTTTCACTGGTTGCTATTCTTGATGCTGACAAAGAAGGCTTTTTAAGGTCTCACCGTTCGCTTACACAAACAGCAGGACGTGCTGCGAGGAACATTAATGGAAAGGTGATTTTTTATGCCGATAAAATCACCGATTCCATGAGGAAAACAATGGATGAAACCGATAGGCGTCGAGAAAAGCAAGTAGCATACAACCTCGAAAACAATATGGTTCCAAGGGCAATTCGTAAGTCTCGCAACGAAATTATTGGCCAAACAGGTGTGTTGGAATGGAAATCGAAACGTGACGCCAGGTATTATGTAGAGCCAGAAGAATTTAATATTGCTGCAGACCCTGTTGTTAAGTACATGACGAATGATGATTTAAAATCGAACATTGCCACTGTTAAGCGATCCATGCAAAAAGCAGCCAAAGAAAGTGATTTTATAGAAGCCGCTCGATTGAGGGACGAAATGTTTAAGTTGGAGGAATTATTAGCTTAATTTTTCATTCAATAAAATACTAACTCACAATAAACGTTAACTTAGCTGCAATAAATCATAATTGAAAACAGGTTTAAAACATATCTCAAGAATCCTACTTGCTGGGGCATTGCTTTTTACAAGTAATCTGGAATCAAATGCGCAGATTTCGTATGGCGGACAACCTCGTGGTTATAATACTTCAAAAAACCTTGGTATCGACTATGTGCAAATGCCTTCGATAGATACCGTGGCTGTTAAACAACACAAAAAGGCAAACAACAAGGTTGGACCAATGGTATTTGGTGAAATTATTGAGACTGAAATCAATCTTTTCAACAGCGGTAATTGGGAAACCCTAAAAAATGGTGACAGAATATGGCGAACTGGAATTCAATCGGATGGCGCCTACTCTATTAATTTAGTATTCGATGACTTTTTCATTCCAGATGGTGGTCAATTTTTCATCTACAACAAAGACAAAACAGCGTATTTAGGTTCCTTTACTTCCAAGAGTAACAGGAAAGACAGCAAGTTTGCAACAGATTTACTTTCGGGGGAAGCCATTGTGCTTGAATATTTTGAACCGGCTGATGTTGCTGGAGAAGGCGCTATTAATGTGAGTAAAGTAGTGCATGGATACGTTGATATGAAAAGTCTTACCAAAGCATTAGGAGATTCAGATGATTGCCATGTAAACGTTGTGTGCGAAGAAGGTGATGAATGGGTAAAAGAAGCATCGGCAGTAGCGCTAATCTTGGTTGGTTCTAAGGGATTCTGTACGGGTACTTTAATAAACAATGTTAACGAGGATAAGAAGCCCTATTTTCTAACAGCAGAGCATTGTTTAAATGGTAGTGAAAACCTTTGGATCTATAGATTTAACTATAACAGCCCCGACTGTGATGTAAATAAAGAAGGCCCTACGTCACAGTCTGTTCTTGGTTCTACTGTATTGGCCGAGGGATTAAATACCGATTTTGCCCTACTCCTTTTAGATACATTGCCTCCTGATGACTATGAAGTTCAATATGCTGGATGGTCGAGAAATACGCCAACGGACTCATTGGTTGGGATTCACCATCCACAGGGTGATGTTAAGAAAATAAGTTTATCCTACAGTAATGCAGATTTAGTATCTCAAAAAGGAATAGCTTCCGTGGAAGTTGTATGGGATTTAGGAACTACAGAAATAGGATCATCTGGCTCTCCATTATTTAACCAACAACATCAAGTTGTTGGACAGCTTTATGGAGGTAATGCTGCATGCAATAAACCTAATGAACCCGACTACTATGGCGATTTTTCGACCTCATGGTCTGGAAGTGGCACTAGTGGTTCTCAACTTAAGGCATGGCTCGACCCAAATTCTACCAATACGATGTCGATAGATAGATATGATCCAAATAGAATAATAAACAATCTTGATGCTAAGCCTATTTCCGCAAGAGATGCCAACCCGAATAGAATGTGCAAAACTAGGGCCGATTACGTTGTAATACTGCGAAACCAGGGTTTAACTACCCTTGCATCTGTACAGTTAGATTACGATTTAAATGGTGGGCAAAGTGGCTCCGTTATGTGGACAGGAAGCTTGTTAAGTTCCGAAACTACAGAAATCCCATTGCCTACATTCGTTGTTAATAATGGCGTACAAAACCTTACAGTTACTTCACGGTATCCAAATGGAGGAATTGATGACGATACCCTAAACGACGTTTTAAACGCTTCGTTTGTTGCCATTGATTCGGCTGGATACTTTACACTAAATTTTAAAACAGATAATTATGGCGACGAAACCAGCTGGTATCTTAAAGATGAAAACAATGTTATTGTTTATAGCGGTACAAACTACGACAACAACACGATTTACAAAGAAAACTTATGTTATGGCAAAGGATGCTACACTTTTGTAATAAACGATTATAGAGGCGATGGTTTGTGTTGCGAATATGGTGATGGATATTATTCGTTGGTGGCTAGCAATGGAGATTTAATAGGCTTAGACAATGAATTTGAAGAAGCAAGCTGGGATACCACTATATGTTTTGATTACAACAGACACGAAACAACTTTACTGGTTCATGGCAATTCTAATTTTGTAAAAGCTTTTGTAAGCCAAGATGAATATATTGAGTCTATTGAGATATACACCCTACTTGGTCAGTTTATGGGAAGTGAAACTTACGACGATAAACCCAAAATAATAACGATTGAAGTGAGTTCTATTAAAAACACATTATTACTTGCTAGGGTAAAAACGAATAGAGAAGTAAAGACGTTGAAATTTGTAGCACTAGAATAAAGTACTCCCCGAATTCATTGGGGGAAAAGCATTTTTTAATGCCCGTGTTTAGAACTATTATTAAATCCTATTCCAGTATCCGACTTAGGTAATTTAGAATGCTTTTTGTGGTGTTTGCCGTTTCTTTTATTGTGATTGGCATAGTTATACCCCTTGGTTCCAGGACCTCCACTGCCGCAACTTGATAAAAGAACAATTCCTGCAAATGCAGCAATACTTAGAATAATTAATTTATTTGTAAATGTCTTTTTCAAATCTGTAGTTTTATTAATCAACGGCAATAAATACTTATTATTACCGATATAGTTCGAAGATACGCCAAAAAATTAATATTTCAAAAAGTAGTAAAGGTGCTTAACATACTCATTAAATAATGTTACCATGCCTGCTTCGCTTTTCCACCACTCTAAAATATCGTAATCGGTATTGGCGCTTCCCCAAATTAAAACCTGAATCCCTTCAGCTTCAAATTTATCTTTAAAAGTTCTGGCAACCCGCCTAGTGTGAAACAAAGAACTAAGAATAGCAATCTTTTTATAGTTGTTTTCACGGCAATAGTTCAAAATGGCTTCTGATTCCTCCTTCGTACTCGATGACTCATTTATTAGCTTTACTGCAGAATTAGGCACACCCAATTCCTTTACGTAAATCTCAGTTACCTCACCTTCTGTTTTATTAATATTTAGCGCCAGTAAAATTTGAGGCACATTGCCTCCAACGCAAATTAAAGTATTGGCATAGCCGGCTTTGTATATTCCGGCAGCTTCTTTGCCTCTTTCGTAGCTGTTGCCGCCTAATACAAATAACGGTACAGCTTGTTCCCCTTTGGCATCTTCACTAATTAACCAGCCACCTACCCCTCGTAATATGGGCACATGTACTAAAAACAAAATGACCCCAAACAACGATATTGCTATCGCTGTATAGAGCCACTTTTTTTGCTTTTTACTGAGTTGCTTATTAATTAGCACCTCCTAGTATTAATGGTAAACCATCTTTACCAGCTCCAATAATTACTGTTTTGGAGTTTTTAGATTCTGCTAGTTTTTGAGTAGCAATAATTCCTTTTTCTCTAAGTAAGTTAGGAGTTAAACTCGCGCTCAAAATTCTATTTGCTTCTGCTTTACCTTTTGCATCAATAATTCTACCTTCAGCTTCTTGTTTTTTCTTAACAAGTACATATTCGTATTTTTGAGCTTCTTGATCTGCAATCAACTTATCTTCAATAGATTTTTGAATAGAAACAGGCAATTTAATTGATCTAATAACCAATGATTTTTCAATCAGGTGATTTTCACTTAAAACCCTAGCCATAATCGCCTCTATCTCTACAGCAATTACTTGTCTTTTGTCAGAGTACAATTCTTCGGGTGTGTATTTACCAATAATCTCTCTTACTGCAGAACGCAATTGAGGAACTACCATTACACTCACATAGTCTTGTTTAAACTGTTCGTAAATAAGTCCAACTTCGCTCGCTACTAAAGAAAATCGAAGTGTAACATCAATATCAATTTTAAGACCATCTCTAGATAATACATCCATTGGCTCTTCAATCTGCTGATCTTTAATATCAAACCTGATTACTTTGTTCCAAGGCGCAACAATGTTAAGTCCTTGTCCCAATACATTATCTACATCCAATCCATCGCCATACTGCTTAAATACAACGCCACGTTCTGTAGGCTCTAGGATAATAAAGGTTTTGCTCGCAAATATTAGTAAAATAATTACAGCCAATCCGATAAAAATAAACGGACGGTACTTGCTTATATCAACTTGTTCATACTGATTCATCTCAAAATTGTTTAGTTATTGTAGACCGTGAAATTAAGCGGTTCGGTGGTCTTCTCCTATTAAAAGAACTGCCAATTTACACTTCTTTTAAACCTTTTTAAGAGCGCCTAGCCTTTGCATTAATGTGGGATGAGAATAATTAAGGAAAACATAAAAAGGATGTGGTCTTAAGTTACTTAGGTTGTCAACCGATAATTTCTTTAAAGCTTCCATCAAAGGTTCTTTTCCAAAAGTATCTGCTGCAAACTTATCGGCTTCATATTCGTTTTTACGAGAAAGCATGTTCATAAAGATGCTTGTAATCATAGATATGGGACTGTATAGCAAGCCAAACACCAAAATGCTTAAATGAAAGCTCGCATTTGGCGATCCCAATACCTTCGATAAATCTGGATTGGAAATAAGTAACGAAAGAATAAAAAACATAGCACCCATCTGTAACACCCCCAACACAATTGAAGCATAAATGTGTTTTTTCTTGTAATGTCCTACCTCGTGTGCTAATACGGCAACCAATTCGGGGACAGTATGGTTTTTAATCAACGTATCGAACAGTACAATGGTCTTTTTACCTCCAAGCCCACTGAAATATGCATTTGTCTTAGAAGATCGCTTAGAACCGTCTATTTGGTACAGGTCATCTAAGGTAAAGTCTACCTTTTCGCAATACGATTTAATTTCTTTTGATAGCTCTTCGTCTTTTATTGGTTCTAATTTGTTGAACAAAGGAACAAACAAAGTAGTGTGAAACATGGCCATAAAAACCATAAAACCAGCAACCAATGCCCAGGTGTAAACCCAAAACATATCTCCTGTTTCGGTATAAAACCATACTATCGCCGACAGAATACCACCTCCAATAATAGCTCCAATTAGCGCACCTTTTATCTTATCTAAAACAAAAGTTTTGGCTGTTGTTTTATTAAAACCGAATTTCTCTTCAATCACAAAGGTCGAATAGAGTTCGAAAGGCAAACCGATGATGTCGCTTACTAAAGTCATAGCTCCAAAAAACAGAAGCGCCATTAAAATAGGATGTTCTGTAAAGCCCCTTACCCAGTTATCTAAAATAGCAAAGCCACCCAAATACAACATGGTCAGCATAACTACCAAGCTAAAACTGCTGCTGTATAGAGAAAATTTAGAAGTTGTCTTGTCGTAAGATTGTTGTTTGCTGTATTTCTCCTGATCGTAAATTCCTTTTAAATCATCAGGCAACTCATCACTACTCAAAGAATCGTTTAAGTAATCCATTACCCTTTCCAACACAAAAAAGAATATAAGAATGCCCACTATGGCATTAAAAAGTAATTCTTCCATTTCTAAAGTCTTATTAATTGTTTATCTAATACGCTCCACTCCTCTTTCTAATCAGCCATTCTAAACCAACTAGCACCAAAACAAGAAAGTAAATCCATTTTTGATTTATGATTCTTTCGAATGAATGTTCTAAAGTAGAAAAAGCAGTAATGTCGTCTCTCGCTTTTATTGCTTTAACCAAGTCGTTCAATTGATTCTCGAAAAACAACTCACCTCCGTTTTCGCTCGCTAATGTATGCATCAAATTAACGTCTGCTACATTTCGCATGTGTTCTATCATTACTGGGCTAACACTAAATTGCCCTTTGCTTGTGTACGTATTGTTGCCCATTTGTGTTGTTGCTACAAATCGGTATTCTCCTTGGTTAAATGCACCAACTTTAAACTCGTTGTTTACTTGGTTTGGACTAAATACATATTCAAATTTTTTATCTTCAGAATCGTATACATCTATCGAAACATCCTGTGTATAAACAGGTTCGTAGCTATCGTTGTACACCTCTCCTTTAAAAGTCACAATTTCGTTTTCGCTGTAAACCGTTTTGCTAGTTACTCGTAATCTTTCTCGCTTAACCTTTACCGATAGGTATTGCACCGATTTATTAATTAGTTCGTCGAAACCTGCTTGAGTGCCATATTCATGAAACTCACTCATCCTCCAGCGAAACAAGCCCTCTCCTGTAAAAATCCCAGTTCTCAACCCGTTCACATCTCCATATACAACCAATGGATAATCAGACGCTACCGTTCCAATTATCTGTTTTAATAAGATGTTGCCTTGAGCACTTGTTTTATAGGTTCCAAACCTGCACATTAATGGTGGAAACGCACCCAGGTGTGATTCTGTTTCTGCAGAGAGTTTGAACAGAGAGAAATTACCAGACAATATTGCTTGACTATTGTTATTACCAGATTTCGCGTTGTTTATCTTTATTAAAGTCTGCACTTTGTTGAATGTCGGAATAAATGTATTTCCTCCTAAAACATAGAGTGCCGGTACATTTTCATCTTTCATTTTACGCGACAAAACTTCGGTATTGTACCGCCTGCTTGGCAATTGATGAAATACTACTAAGCTGTAATCTTTAATTTCTCCTTTAAAATCAGCCATATAGACCAATTTGGCCTCGTAGTTTTCGTTTGTTTCTATGGAAGTCTTTAATGCGGCTAAATCAGGGTGTGGAGCATCGGCCAATATTAAAATTTGCTGCTTGCTATCTAGTACATCTATGTATATGTCTTGCCGATTGTTAGCATACGTTACTTCATCGGTTAGTTTAGATAGATTGACAACATAATGCTGAATTCCTTCTTTGTCTGCTTTTAAGATAGCGGTTACTTTATTTAGCTGTTTATTGGGCAATACCTTAATCTCTTCTTCGTAAACCACCTTGCCCTTTTTAGAAACGGTGAGATTAAAGTGTTCATCCTCACACTTAAATGAACTCATATTAACCTCTAAAGGAAACTGATTACCCAAATATGCCAGCCTGTTGTATTTAACCCTGTCTAAAATTAAATCCTTCTTAACCAGTGTATCGCCAAGTAAAACTGAATAGATGGGCGCTTGGATAGAAATAGGTGTGTATATAGGATTGGCCCCTTTATTAAACAAGCCATCGGAAGCAATAATAACAGCGCCTACGTTCCTATTCTCGTATTTATTCTCTAATTCCGAAATCAGATTGGAAATATTGGTTTCTTTCAGATCGAAATTATAGGAGATGCCGTCTTTAACTTCGCCACCAAATCCGTAGGTGGCAACTTCAAAATCTTCCGATAACTGACTAATGGCGTCTTGCAGTGCTACTTTGTAGTCGGTTTTAAAGTGGCTACTGTCGGAGTTTATGATAGATTCCGACTCATCCTGAGCAATAATGATAAAAGGAGATTCAATTTTCTTAACAGAACTTTTTACAAAAGGATCTAATAATAAAACAAGTATGATAAATACTGCCGCAAAGCGCAGCACGTATAGCGCACGTTTCATCCAATCAGATACTGATTCGAATCGCTTATCTCGAAAGTATAAAATAAAAGAAAATAGTGCAGCTACAGCAGCACATAATACCAAGTACCCTAGTGGATAATCTGTAGAAAATTGAATTTCCAAATCATATTAATTATTAGGTAAGCATGCCTCCACACACGTTAATTACCTGTCCGGTTATGTATGCAGATTTTTCTGATGCTAAGAAAACGACCAAATCAGAAACATCTTGTGTACTGCCTGCTCTTTTTAACGGAATTCCAGCAACCCATTGCTCAACCAGCTTCTCATCAAGTACAGAAGTCATTTCGGTAGCAATAAAACCAGGAGCAATTGCATTACATCTTATATTTCTCGATCCAAGTTCTTGCGCTATAGACTTTGTAAAGCCAATAATAGCAGCTTTAGATGCCGCGTAGTTCGATTGGCCAGCGTTTCCTTTAACACCAACAACAGAGCTCATATTAATAATGGAGCCACTTCGTTTTTTTAGCATTATTTTCTGAACAGCTTTGGTACAGTTAAAAACCGATTTAGCATTGGTATTCATTACATCGTCCCAAGCATCTTCGCCCATTCTCATTAAAAGGCCATCTTTTGTAATACCTGCATTGTTAACCAATACATCAATCGTTCCGAACTCTTCGGCAACAGCAGCAATCATTTCATCAACAGCATTAAAGTCTGCGGCATCGCACTTATAGCCTTTTGCCTTAATTCCTGTACTACTTAGTTGTTGTTCAAGGTCTCTAGCTTTTTCGTCGCTCGACATGTATGTAAACGCCACATCGGCACCTTCTTTTGCTATGGCTTCCGCAATCGCTTTACCAATTCCTCTTGTTGCTCCTGTTACTACTACTACTTTACTTTCTAATTCCTTCATTACTTTTTTAAAAATTGAAAACGTGAAAACATTATTTTTTTGTTACATTTACTCCAATCAGACAGAGTTCAAATATATGAGAAAATTAGTTACTAGCCTTGCACTAATATTATTGGTTTCCTCGGCTTATTCACAACAGGTACAATGGGCAGATATAGGTATTAAAGCTGGATATGGCTACAATCTATTATTTAATGCCAATGTTTTTGACGATAAAAACCTAAACTACGAAACCTCTTGGGGCTTTTCGTATGGAGGTAAGCTAGGGTGGAATTTTAACTACAACAATGAGTTAGTAGCTGAATTTATGATTACTAAATTCACTCAAGATTTTACTTACGACAATACAGATACTTCGAGTATTGGTTTCGGATCTGGCGGACACAACATTACATTAAAAACATTCGATTTTCCTATTCTTTGGAGAAACAATAGCGACAAAACTGGTGGCTATGTAGAACTTGGACCTCAGATAAGCTTGGTTAAATCTGCACTCAATTCGGGTTTAGAAGAAATGGATATTGAAGACGACATTGCATACACTTACTTTTCGGTTGTTGCAGGATTTGGTAACTACCTTATGGGAAGTGACAATACTGGATTGGTAATTGGAATTAGGCTCATGTATTCTCTCCAAGATGTTATTACTGGCGCGGGTGCAAAAAACGGACAGCCGTTTACTCCTTACCCTACCGATTTTGCTAATGAGAAAACAACTAACCCGTTTCAAGCCTTATTGGTACTTGAGCTTAATCACGATTTCGGATATTTGGTGTCAGCCAGCTGTCAGCAACGAAACAAACTTATTTTGTTTGGCCTATAGCCAAACCACGACTAATCAAATATGAATTCAATAAAAACAAATACAATGATCAGAAAAACGATCCTTTCCGCTGCAATCACCCTAATTGGTGGCGCAGCATTAATAGCACCACAAGCGAATGCACAATCTTTTGAAATAGGTGCCTTGGGCGCTGTGAGGTCTACTTGGCTTTTTAATACAAATATTTCTGACGCTGCAGATGGCCAGCAAGATTACGAAGCAACTATTGGTTACAATGGTGGAGTTAAACTTGCATTAAACATAACAAAAAACATAGGATTCGAATTTAACTACTTGTATGGTTTGCACCAGCAATCTTTTAGAGGTACAAAAGGTCCATATATTGGATATTTGGCAAATCCCACGGATACATTTATGACCAATGCTACAGAGTACGAATCTCGAATTAAAATTCCTTCGCATGACTTGGTGCTACTTATGAGATTAGGTGGTGGCAAAGATGCTCACATCGAATTAGGAATCCAAAGGTCTATACTTGGTTCTGTTATCTACCAAAAATCAATACATCATCGCATGAGTGATCAAAATTCACTTACGGAGGATTATAATATGGATAACGTGGACCAAGATGTTTCTGAACTATTTAGTAAAGGCATTACTTACGGAGTATTTGGAGTAAGCATGTTAAATAAACTTGGCGGCCCAGTGTATTTACACACAGGACTAAGGTTTTTGTACAGCTTCGGTGATGCACTAGGTGTTGATGCAGGCGGCATTAACTATAGTGATACTACTAACTTACCTGCTCAATACGTTACACCTGACGTAAATGGAAACGGCGCTTACGATCCATCACATAAAACGTGGTTGGTTAGTGCCAACTTCAATGTTGGAATTACCATTAAGTTTGGTGACAACAAATCTGAAGATGAAAAAGATGCGAAGGAAGCAAAGAAAAAGGCTAAAGAAGCAGAGGATACCGAGCCTACTGAAAGAATTGATCCAGGCCCACCTGAGTAGGCTTTAAAAAACTAATTTATTATAAGGTGTTGAGTGTTTTCTTAGCACCTTATTTTTTTGTCTATTACTTTCTTGCACCACGACCTGAAGGACGTGTAAAAAACAATCCGTTTGAGCTGGCTCTTTTAGCCTTCGACCTTTAGGTTAATGCTAAAAGAGATGTAGTGTCTTAAAATAATAGCTGTGTAAAAGGAATTTTATTGGGGCTATTTGCTACGGTTCCTGATAAAAGAACAGACTTGCTGATTCGAGCTAAAAGTAACAGAGTTTTAGAAGGAGGAGAAAAGCTATTTGACAAAGTAGGTGCAAGTGAAGTTACTGGCACTTATTCTATAAATATTGCAGGCGATAAGCGTAAAAACCAAACAAAACGTACTGCTGATTTAGAAGTCAGGTTTTGCCCAGCAACCATAAAGCGATCAGCCATTGCATCTAGAGAGGTTAAAGATGAGGTTTCGC
>JABSPQ010000063.1 GCA_013214205.1 Flavobacteriales bacterium | reverse complement strand
ATTAAGAAGAGTGGCGATCTGGGATGAGAAAAATGAGCAAATAATAGAGCTTATTACTAATCAGATGACTTGGTGTGCCAACACAATAAGCGAATTATATAAGAGCAGGTGGCAAATAGAAATATTCGTCAGAGACATCAAACAGTTGCTACACATTAAATCATTCATCGGAACTAGCCCAAATGCGGTAATGATACAAATATGGACTGCTTTAATTAGTATTTTAATACTCAGATACCTGAAAGTATTAGCAAAATACAACTGGTACTTATCCAATTTAGTTGCCTTTCTAAAACTCAACCTATTTGTTAAGATAGAACTTCAAAAATGGTTAGATAAACCCTTTTTGAAAAAAGAAAAACCTCCCAATATCACTCACTAGGGGGTGCCTTTCAACTTCTAATGATTTTTAAGCAAATTTTACTGTTGAATCAAGGCCTTTAATAGGTTCTGGATTTTATTTAGGACGGGATTGATTTCTCCCTAAGTTTTTGATGTGATCCTCCTTCTGCATCTTTTTGAGAGGGATAAAAGTAGAGGCAAGTGCTATATATTTAGTAACTTAGCTCAGTAATTAACCCAGCAGAAAAGCACATTAAAAAGGACGGTAGCAATAGGCAATAAAATTGCCCTATAAAGCCGAGGCGCAATGAAAAGAATCACATCTAAAATAGGGGCACTCCTAACTCTTTTATTGTTAAGAACAATTTGTTACCTCCAATTGAGGAAGAGCAAGCCAAATCTGTTTATAGATAATATTAACCATACACCTTGTTAAGAACGATTTCAATAATGAAACACATTCTTCCTCTTATTGGTTTTATACTATTTGCGCTTGCAACACCCGTGTTCTGTCAAGATTATGACGGAGATGGAGTGCCAGATAACTTGGATTTAGATGATGACAATGATGGGATTTTAAATATTGACGAGCAAGGAGCTTTAAACGGTTGGGGACTGATAGATGTAACACAAGATGGAACGGTTGACTTTAGCTCGTGCACGGATGCACCTGCCGCTGTTGGATATCAGATAACTGATTTACCAGGTGGGGGTGATGCTAATGGCATGATTTTTTTATCGACTTCTGGGTGGTCGTATCTTGAGAATCCCGCAATGGTTGCAGATGATCGTTTTGAAATGGTGTTCGATCAACCAGTAAATATTAGAATAGCCTCAACTACAGATCTGTTTGGAGTACCCAATCTTTTGACATCTTATTATAACACTATTGGTGAGGAAATTGATTTTTTAACTGATGGTACGGCGTATAACTTTTTTAATGGGTTAGGTGTGAGTGGATGTGATCCTATTGGGCCAGCATCAGGTCATTTAATATTTAATGTTGGTGGAGGGGCCTTTGGGGAGTTGGCTAATGACCAAACTTGGTACGTTGATATATACAATATAACGACGCTTATTATTCGACTGAATCCGGGTGATCAGGCTTCGCAGTATGCTGTGGGAGTTAGTCCGGCGGGAATATGTAATGCTTTAGATACCGATAATGATGGTAAGCCAGATCACCTGGACAAAGATTCTGACGATGATGGATGCTATGATGCGATAGAAGGCGATGGTGGATTTATAGCAACCGATTTAACCAACGGAATGTTGTGCGATAATCCTGCTTGTGTAGATGCGAATGGTGTACCACTAGTTACAAACTCTCCTCAATCGATAGGCGATAGCAAGGATAATAGTGTAAAAGGCTTTGGTTGTGGACCCGAATGTCTCTTAATAGGAACCGATCTTTATTGCGCTAACGATGGCAATGGAGAGTTAGACTTATCAATAAGTAGTGCAAGCGCTCCCTATAATATAGAGTGGAATGGTGCCGCACCTAATGAAACCAATACGTCTACCTTTTATACTAAAACAGGAGTTGTTGCTGGTACATACAAGATTACCGTTACCGATGCCAATGCTGTAGAGTTTACATGTACGGCAACTATTAAAGCACCAGCAGCAATAGATGTTACAGTGGTAACTACAAATGAAACTTCTTGTGGTGTCCCAGGAAGTACAGATGGTAGTATAGATGTAACCTATAATGGAGGAGGTGATTTTTTAGTTGTACCAACTCCAATAACAGAAACATATATTGGATCTAATGCAATTCCAAAGGGAGTAAACATATTTCCTTTGTCCATGTCGGTTTCACAGGCTATTGTAGATGTAAACACAATTTCGAAGGTATGTATTGATGCTACAGATGATGGAAACGCAATGGATAAATATAGCTATATATTAGAAGGCCCATCAGGATTTCAACAGCTACTAAGTGCTACACACCATAATTCCATGGGATCGGCGTTTAATAATGTATGTTTTGATGTTGCTGCAACATTAAATATTACCACCACAACAAAACCATATACAGGAAATTGGATTCCTGAAGAAGGAACTTTATTCGACGATCCAACTAATCCACTAATTGGAGAAACGGCTTCTGGTACTTGGAACTTATTAGTTAATAACCCAAGTAATAGTGATGGTTTATTAATTTCTTGGACCATGGAATTTATTGATCAGGTTCCAGGTTCGGGGCCTCCTGCATACGTTTGGAGTAATGTCGAATCAACCGAAGATATTACCAATTTAACCGCGGGAGTATACACGGTAACTGCTACAGATGATGTTGGTTGTACTGCCATACTAGAAACTACACTGTATTGTGGCCCGCCATCGTGTAGTATTATAGCCGATAGCGACCCGTTTTGCTTTGCTACTTGCGACGGAACAGCAACCGTTACAATAAATAATGGGGGCAGCGGGCCATATACAGCCACATGGTCGGGTGGAGAAGGTGTGGCAAATAATTTATCTATCGGACAAAACAATCAGGTTTTTACACTTTGTGCTGGCACATACACAGTTTCCGTTTCCGACGCCAATGCCGAAGTTGGTACCTGCGAGGTAACCATGGTAGACCCACCGCAATTAATAGCCACAATCTCCAATATTATTAATCCTGTTTGTAATAGCGATGCAAATGGTTCGGCTATGGTAACCGCTGTTGGGGGCACTAGTCCGTATTCGGTAAACTGGTCTCATGGTGGTGGAGATGTTTCGGCCATTGCAGGGCCAAACAGTAAATCGAATGCTGTTTTTGCTGGTGGTGTACTAATTACCGTTACCGTTACGGATGACAATACTTGTACCGATTATTTTACATTTTCGTTAATAGAACCCGACGAATTAATTGCGACCATCAACATTGTTAACGACCCCGATTGTTTCGGAGAACTTGGCGATGCAACAGCTTCTGCAATTGGAGGAATCGGAGCATATACCTATAATTGGACGTCGAATGAAAACAGTGCTACAGCTACATTGTTAACCGATGGGCCTATTGAGGTTACCATTACCGACGACAATAATTGTGTGGCTTCCGATACAAGTAGTTTGAAAGAACCCGAAGCGTTATCTATTGTAGTAACGGGTTTCGATCCCGATTGCTACGGAGGGTTAAATGGAATGGCTGTTGCTACTGCAAGTGGAGGAACGCCTACCTATAACTATGTGTGGTCGAATGCTCAAGTTGGCACAGCTGCAAATGCGATCTCCTCGGGCTTAATTTCTGTAACAGCAACGGATGCGAATGCGTGTGAGGTTATAGACAACGTTAGAATATTCGATCCTGCCCAAATTACCGCTGCGATTACTGGGATTATAAATCCTGCTTGTTATAATGGTACAGGAAGCGCCGATGTTACTGTTGTTGGCGGCGACGGAGCTTATACCTACTTGTGGAATACAGGAGAAATCAATCAAAACGCAACTTTACTTACCGATGGATCTATTGATGTAACCGTTACAGATGGCAATGGCTGTAGCGTTGCAGATAGTAACTTGGTGGTAGAACCAACTCCATTAATACTCTCAATTTCTAAAACAGATCCCGACTGCTCGGGCAATGCCAATGGAACTGCAACAGCATTTGTAAGTGGTGGCACGGCCAGTTATAGTTACAATTGGTCTAACGGTGGTGCAACGCAAATAATAAATTCATTATCGGTCGACTCATTTTTTGTAACAGTAACCGATAACAACAATTGCGAAATCTCAGATGTAACTGCATTGGTAGACCCATCGCCAGTATTTGCATCTATCGACGCAATTACAGACCCTTTGTGTTTTGGCGAAACTGGCGTAGTATCGGCATCTGGATCTGGTGGAACTGGTGCTTTTACTTTTGTGTGGAGCAGTGGCGAAACTTCTGCAACAGCTATTGGATTAACTGCTGGTTCGTTTACAGTTACTGTTTCGGATGGTAATAATTGCGAAGACACCGACACTTTAAGTTTGTATGCACCCGATGAGATTATAATTTCACTTTCGGGTACAGACCCGCTTTGCTCAGGTGGTTCGGATGGAATGGTGGTTGTTTCGGCAACTAGCGGAACGCCTGGCTATAACTATGTGTGGTCGGATGGTCAAGTTGGTACAGCTGCATTTGCGATGTCGGCGGGTTCCATTATTGTAACAGCAACAGATGCGAACACTTGCACGGTTTCCGACAGCTTTACTTTAAATGATCCAACTGCGCTTACCGTATTAATTTCCAATATAAATAATCCGTTGTGTTATGGCGATTTGGGTTCGGCATCATTAGTAACTACTGGTGGCGATGGCTTCTATTCTTACAATTGGAATACGGGCGAAACAACGCAAAACGCAACAAGCTTGGTTGGCGATTCAATTTTTGTAACCGTAACAGATGGCAATGGTTGCTCTGTTACCGACATCAATACGCTTACCGAACCAGCAGAGTTAACTGCGTTAATATCTGCTACAGACCCAACGTGTGCTGGCAATGCCGACGGATCGGCTACGGTTGCTGCAAGTGGCGGTACATCGGGGTATGCGTATATCTGGACAGGAGGTCAATCAAACGCAACGGCTAATTCGTTGTTGTCGGGTAGCGTTTCTGTTACCATAACAGATGCCAATAATTGTGTAACATTTCAGGCCATCACATTAAACGATCCTGCTGGCATAGTGGCGTCAATAACGTCTATTACAAATCCAATTTGTTTTGATGGGGTTGGTGATGCAACTGCGAGTGCTATAGGTGGAAACGGTTCGGCCCTTACTTATAATTGGAGTTCTGGCGAAACGGCAACTACTGCAACATTGCTTTTGGCGGGTAACATAAGTGTAACGGTTTCCGATGGTGCTTGTAGCGTACAAATAGATACCAGTTTAACAGCACCATCCGAAGTAATTATCTCAATTGCCCAAACCGATCCATTGTGCGAAGGCTCTGGAGATGGAACCGCAACAGTTGATGTAAGTGGAGGTACAGGTGCATATTATTATGTTTGGAACGATGCACAAACTTCGAATTCGATAACAGGATTAAGCGGCGGAACTTACTCGGCAACGGTGTCGGACGACAATGGCTGTACTGCCAACGATGAGGTTTCATTATCGAGTTCCACAGTAATTAATAAGCCTACAATTTTAGGAGGCAACACTTATTGTGAGGGTTATACGATTTTGGATTTGGAGGTTTCGGGTGCATCGGGTACTGTTATTTGGACAAACTCTGCCGACGGATCAGAATCAACGGGTGCTACATATAGTCCTTCAAGTGCTGTAGGAATCATAACTTATTACGCCATAGATTCTCTTTCTGCTGGTTGTGTAAGCGCTGCAGATTCTGTGGTGGTATCAATTACCGCATTGCCCGTAATATCTATTACGCCAGTTACTGGTAGCTTTTGTACATCATCGGCTTCATTCAATCAAGTTGTTACGCCAACAGGTGGTCAGTGGTATGGCAACGGAATTACAAATGCTGATTTAGGTACATTTAGTCCTAGTTTGGCAGGGGTGGGCAGTGCGAGAATAACCTATACCATAGATGTTAACCTTTGTACAAGCGATCGCTACATCGATATTGAAGTAGTTTCCAATCCAACAATAGACTCTAGCAATGTATTAAGTGTGTCGTGCGAAAACCTTTGTGATGGAGTTATTCAAGTTTACTCTTCGGCAGGCGCAACATTCGATTGGTCTAATGGAGTTTTGTCGGATGTAGTTTCAAACCTTTGCGCAGAGGAATACACCGTTACTATTTCTGATGGGAGTTGTGTAGGGACCAGAAACATAACTGTCGGCATTCAAAATTACATGCCAGTTGCACCGATGGTGTCGGAAGTAGAAATTGATTTCTGTCAGGCAGATTCGGCTTATCAAATCACTGCAGAAGGAAGTGGAGGTGCAATTATTTGGTTTGACTCGGCAATGGTAAATATATTGGCTCCAGGAAACGACTTTACTATTCCGAATACTTTGGGAACAACCACATATTATGTTGTAGAACAGTTGAGTACGTGCACCAGTGAAGCCACCGAATTAACTGTAATTGTAAACGTAGATTGCTCGCTTACAACGTTTACAGGCCTTACTCCGAACGGAGATGGCTACAACGATGATTTTTTCATTGAAGGAATAACAAGTTTTCCTGAAAATTCTGTTGTTATATTTAACAGATGGGGCGATATTGTACATACATTTGAGGATTACGATAATACTAAGGTAGTTTGGACAGGAGATAGTAGGAATGGTAACGAGTTACCAGCAGGAACTTACTTCTTTATAATTGATTATGACGAACAAACCAAAAAAGGGTGGGTTCAAATAGAGTATTAGTAAGAGAGAACAAGTTGAAGAGAATGAGGGGCACATTTAAAATAGCAATACTTCTTATAGTATTTGTATTGCCGTCTGCCATTTTGCATGCGCAGCAAGACGCCCTGTTTTCGCAATACATGTTCAATCCATTTGTTGTAAACCCAGCCTATGCAGGTAGTCGATCGTCTATTAGTACCGTTATTATGGCAAGAGAGCAATGGGTTGGTTTCGAAGGATCTCCCGGCATTGGTACTTTTAGCGTTCATGCGCCAATAATTGGCAAAATGGCTGTGGGTTTTAACTCTACCTACGAAGAAATTGGAGCAACTAAAATGACGGGTGTTTTTGGCACCTATGCCTATCACTTGCCCATTCATAAAGCAACACTTTCGTTGGCACTTAGGGCAGGGGGCTACTTTTATAGCATAGATAGAAGCGAGGTAACCTATAAAAATAAACTCGATCCATTTGCCACCACCGAAGAGTTGAGCAGCTTTACTCCCAACTTCGATTTTGGCGCATATTACTACACCAAAAAATATTACGTAGGCTTTGCTGCAACGCATTTAACCAAAAGTAAAATCCAATATAGCGCGGTAGATACAGCCAATTCATTTTTATCGAGGCACATACTTATTTCCTCTGGTTATGCCTTTAAACTAACAAGAGACCTTATTTTAAAACCTTCTGTATTTGTTAAATACGTGCAGGGTGCACCGCTAAATGTAGATGTTAATGCGAGTGTATTAATTAGGAAATTAGTTTGGTTAGGTATTACATATAGGCCGGGCAATGCAGTTATATTTTTGGTAGAGGCCAACATCACCGACGGAATTAGAATAGGTTACTCATTTGATATCCTAATCAATCAATTGAGTTCTTATAATAGCGATACACACGAAATATTTTTGGGAGTTGACTTCTTTGTCAAAAAGAAAAAAGGTCAAGATCAACAATCAATTAGGTTAAAGTTTTTATAGAGTAAGTGAGCAGAATTTTCATCATATTAATATTTCTATTTATAGTTCCAGTGCTGTCGCAAGCGCAGGAGGTAAAAACTAGTTACAGCATTACCTACCGGGTAATGAGTGCCAAGGGGATGAACTCTGATTATTCGGAATTCGGGTTAATACACTATAAAAATAGCCTTGTATTTACCAGTACGCGAGAGTTTGATTTATTAAACTATGGTGAGGTAAAATATGAAGGCAACACACATTTAAGTATTCTGGTTACGGAACACAGAACAAAGGGCGACACAACTTTGTACAAGGAGCCACAGGTATTTGCCAATGCGTTGGATTTAGGAGCCGACAACGGGCCGATTGTTTTTAATATAGAGGGCGACATTTGCTACTTCCAAAGAGTAAATAGAGCAAAGTCGAAAAAGGCCGAACATTTTGAAAGACCTCAACTGTACAAATCTGTTTTGGTAAATAATAGGTGGAGCAGAGGCGAAAAGTTGAACTTTGTAAATGACGAATACACGTATGGTCATCCAAGCATTTCGCAAGATGGTAAAACGCTTTACTTCTGTTCAAATATGCCAGGTGGGCAAGGCGGACAAGATATTTATCAGATCGAAATTAAAGAAGATGGCTGGGGCAAGCCGAAAAACTTGGGTAAAGGAATCAATAGTGCTAGCAACGAATTATTTCCTCACATAGCGGTCGATGGTCATTTTTACTTCTCATCGGATAGAAAATCGGGCTTTGGAGGTTTAGATATATATAGTTCTACTTTGGATGGTGATGAGTGGATGGAAGCATCTAATTTGGGTAAAACCATTAATACACCATACGACGATTTTTCATTCTACATGTTAGCTGATAAAAAGAGTGGATACTTTGCTTCAAACCGTCCGGGCACAATGGGTGGCGACGACATTTTTAAATTCATTTCCAGAAAAAGCATCAGAATGCAGCTGTCTATTGTTGCTGGTCGTATTGCATTCGAAAGCGAAAAAACAGACTACACTCAAAAAGAGGTTTATTTAATTAGTGAGAAAGGTGATACAGTAAGCACTACAACGTTAGACGAAAATGGAGAGTTTGATTTTGGTAAATTACCCAATCAAGAAAACTATATAATTAGGATAGCAGGAGAAGGTGAGCAAGGAATGAGCTCGGCGCAATTAATTTTTCAAGACGAACAAGGAGAGGACTTAGGCACCTTGGTGCAAGACGAACATGGGAAGTTTGCATTTAAACCGCTTAACTATTTACCCAATGCCCAATTTTCGGAACTAGACGATACCGATTCTGATTTTATCTTAAGAGTGGCCGAAGTTTCTGGTCAGTTTTCGTACAGTGTACTACCCGATAAATATCCAGCAGGGATGATGGTTTACTTGGTTAGCGCCGAGGGAGATACCATTAATGCTGTTGCAGTAGACGAGGATGGTAAATTTTCGTTTGGCGACTTACCGTTGGATAACAACTACTTGATAAAAATTGATGAGAATGATCCCCGTATTAAGAAATCGGGTGGTTTAAAACTGGCAATGTTGGATGAAGGGGATGAAGAGGATGAAGTGATTACCGATTTAACCACCGATAGCAACGGCGACTTTGTGTTTAAGCCGCTTAGTTATGATAAGACAGATAAACTGGCTTATTTGATGGAAAAGGAAGATGGGCTGATGGTTTCGGCAATTCAGAACGAGGAGATTCTTGGGCAGTTTCTATTCAATAAACTGCCAGGTAAATATCCAGCAAGAGTTAAAGTATATTTAATTGGCGATGATGGAGAAATTTTGGCAACCGTATATACAGATTCTCTTGGTCAGTTTGAATTTAAAGACCTACCTGTTGGAACCAACTACATAATTAAGATTGACGAGGACGATCCAAGCCTTATATCTAGCGTTGCGCTAATGGTGCCCGACCAAGAAGTTGAATTACTTTCACATTACAACGAAGCTCAAAAATCTGATTTGGTTGCCATGAAAGGCCAGCTTAATTATCCCGGAAATTCGGATGATTACCCTGAACAACTCAAAGTTTACTTGTTAAACAATGCCGGCAATGTATTATATACGAGAGTAACAGATCAAGGAGGCTATTTCGCATTCGAAAATCTACCGCCTAACCAAGATTATATTATTCGACTTGATTTAGATGATCCTGAATTTAGATCGGACATGCAACTAACCATGCTCGATGCCGATGGAGATGTACTGTCGGTTAAAATAATGAGTAAAACTGGTTCGTTTGCCTTTACAAGCCTTCAAAAACCAAAGACCAAAATGCTGGCTATGATGGTTGACGATGAATCGAATATCAAAGGGTCATTCGAAGGTCGTTTCAGCTACGATATATTGCCTGCTAAGTATCCAGTTGGTACCATAATTTACTTACTAAGTCAGGAAGGAGACACCATTGGGAAAACAAAAATAGGTGCCGATGGATATTTTAGATTCAACGATTTACCAATCGATATAGACTACATCGTTTCTTTAGATGAGAGAGGGTTAGATGATAAACTGTCGATGGTATTAGAATTGGTAGACGAAAAAGGCAAGGTATTAAGAACAATTAAAGATTCGAAAAACAACACGTTTGCATTTGGAAAGTTACAGTATCAACTTAATAGCAATCATTTGGCACTCCAGTATTTGCCAGAAGATGACGATTTAGAGATTGGTACGGAATACAAATTAGTGAGAGGGCAGTTAACATATAAAGGCAGCCCAAATACTAAAGTAAATGGTGTTAAGCTTTATTTAATGAGTAAAAGCGGGCAGATTTTAGCAACCAGTAAAACCGACCCCGATGGTTACTTTAAGTTCTACAGTTTGCCAGAAATGAATAATTACATCGTTCAAATTGAAGGTGATGACTTAGATAAATCATTGGAGGCTGTTGTTTCCATCTTCGACGAAAAAGGCAGAGCATTCAAAGTAATTGTTCAGAACGACGAAGATAGTTTCTCGTTTAGTCTTCTTAGGCAAGACCTCATTACGTTGGGCGGACTGGATGAAGATGGTGAAAATCAATTGAGCGTAATGGAAACCATGTCGGTTGGTGGGAATTTTAAATACAGCAAACTCCCGGGTAAATATCCAGTTGGATCTATTGTGTATTTATTAAGCCTTAATGGTGATACTATAAACATGACGGAAGTGGATGAACGTGGTGATTTCGAATTCAGAAACCTACCTGCTAACATCGACTACATTATTAAGTTAAAAAATAGCGACAATGGATCTATGGAGGCGATTTATTTAAAAATGGTGGACGAGCAAGGCGGAATGGTTGCAGAGGTTGAAGACTTTGAAAAGGCTAAGGAAGATTTTATTTACAATCCGTTGGCGTATAAAATTCACAGTTCACTTTCTTTAATGGAGGGCGACGACGATGGTTTAATGGTAATTCCTATCGACAATGTTATTGAAGGCGATTTCGATTTTGCTAAGCTTCCCAACCAGTATCAGCCGGGCATGAAAATATTTTTATTAAGTGTTGAGGGAGATACAATAACGTCTGTAATTGCCGATGAGAGCGGAGCCTTTAAGTTCGAAGGCCTAGATAATAAACAGGAATACACCATCTCTTTAGAAGAAAAAGTATTCGACGACATTGCTGCAATAGTTAAAGATGATATTAAAGCCAATGAGGAGTCCACCACAGCAAAAGAAGACGTGTCCACCGTAGCTTTAGCGAAGGAGGACATGGTAGGTCAATTCTCATTCAGCAAGCTACCCGGTACATACCCTGTTGGAGCCATTGTGTATTTAACTAACGAGGATGGAGACATACTGTACCAAACCACGGTAAACGAAGCAGGTAACTTTGTATTTAAAGACCTTCCTGCAGATGTTAATTACTTGGTAAGAATCGAAAATTCGGATGGCTCAACAATGGAAGCAGTTGTTATGAAAATAGTGGATGAGACAGGAGCCGTTATAACAACAGTGGAAATCGTTGAAGAATCTAACAGCGACTTTGTGTACAATCCGTTGGCATATAGAGTACACAAATCGCTTACGTTAATGGAAGGCGAAGACGCTGGCTTAATGGTAATGCCAGAAGGCAACGTTATTCAAGGCGACTTCGATTATGCTAAGCTTCCTAGCGATTATGCACCGGGCATGAAAATATTCTTATTGGATGAAGCAGGTGATACATTAACGTTTGTAGTAGCGGATGAGTCGGGCGCTTTTAAATTTGAGGGTTTAAAAGAAGGTGCTAAATATAGCATTGCCATAGAAGAAAAAGTAATCGAAGAAATTGCTGCAATAGTTAAAGAAGACATTAAGAAGAGCGAAGAAACAACTAAGAAAGAGGTAGCTAAAAACGCATCACCTGTAAGTGTACCAACAGATGAAGCGAAGAAGGACGAAGTGCAGGAGGAAGTGAAGAAAACAGCCGTTACATACGCATCAAATCCAAACGGAAGAACACTCTACTTAGATATGCTCTACTATAAAAGCGGTTACTTCCACTTAGATAGATCGGGGAAGAAAACATTAGATCTATTCGTGAAATTATTAACAGAAATTCCGTCAATTAATTTACAAATCAATTCGTATTCAGATTCAAAAGGATCGAGCAGATTGAACATGAGCGTATCTAATGAAAGAGCTAAATGGATAGTTAATTATTTAGTTACAAGAGGAATCGATGCAAGTCGATTAGAAGCCAAGGGATTTGGAGAAACTCAGTTGGTGTTTAAATGTGAGGACGATAGAAGGTGTCCGGAATATGCACATAGGCAAAACAGGCGTACCGAAATAGTAATTACAGGTAAAGGAATCGAACAATTGAACATCATTTTTAGAGATAATAGCGGAAAATCGAAGAAAACACATAACGTATCGAAAGATCAAACCTTGTACGCAATAGCTAATTTGTACAAAATTAGCGTGGATAAGTTGAAAAAGTTGAACGGTATGATTAACAACTATATAGTTGCTGGTGACGTACTTGTAGTAGAATAATATTCTCCATTTTAAAGAATAATATTCTTCGATGCCAATAAACTTGCCTTGCAATCAGTATTTTATTAGATTCACATCTTAATAATTAACTGAAACGAATGAAATCCGATATAGAAATAGCGCAGGCAAATGAAATGAGTCACATCAGATATATTGCCGAAAAATTAAATATTGCAGAGGATAATTTGGAAATGTATGGTAAGTACAAAGCCAAACTTCCAATAAGCATGATTGATGAAAGTAAAGTTGCTCAAAACAATTTAGTTTTGGTTACAGCACTTACTCCAACTCCGGCAGGAGAGGGGAAAACAACTACTTCAATAGGATTAACAGAAGGATTAAATAAAATTGGTAAGCAAGCTACAGTAGTATTAAGAGAGCCTTCTTTAGGACCAGTATTTGGTATTAAAGGTGGTGCCGCTGGTGGTGGTTATGCTCAAGTTGTACCGATGGAAGATATCAATCTTCACTTTACAGGTGATTTTTCAGCTATCGAAAAAGCAAACAACTTATTATCTGCATTGTTAGATAACAACTTGCAATCGAAAACAAAAAACTTAAACATCGACCCAAGAACTATTGGATGGAAACGTGTAATGGACATGAATGACCGTGCATTACGTGACATCACTATTGGTTTGGGAGGTTTAGCGAATGGTATTCCTAGACAAGATGGTTTCAATATTACTCCAGCTTCGGAAGTAATGGCAATAATTTGTATGGCTAAGGATTTTGAAGATTTGAAAAAACGTTGTGGTGATATTTATTTAGGAATGACTTTCGATAAAAAACCTATTTATGCTCGTGATTTGAAAGCTGAAAATGCAATGGCTATCTTATTAAAAGATGCTATTAATCCAAACTTGGTACAAACCTTAGAAGGTAACCCAGCTATTATACATGGTGGTCCGTTTGCAAATATTGCACAAGGCACAAACACTACGTTAGCTACTAAAATGGGTCTTACGTTATCTAATTACGTGATTACGGAAGCAGGTTTTGGTGCTGACTTAGGAGCAGAGAAGTTTTTAGATATTAAATGTGTTGCTGGTGGACTTAAGCCCAAAGCATTAGTGATTGTAGCAACAATTAGAGCACTTCGTCATCACGGTGGAGCTAAGCCAGATCAGTACAACGATGCAAGTGTTGAGCGTGTAAGTGATGGTTTCACGAACTTAGAGAAGCACATCGAAAACATGAAAAAGTTTGGTTTCAACCCAGTGGTTGCAATTAATGCTTTTCCATCTGATACGCCTGAAGAAGTTGCGTTGATAAAAGAAAAATGTGCAGCGATAGGAGTTCAGGCAGTTGAAGCAAAAGGTTTTGCTGATGGTGGAGCAGGAATGACAGACTTAGCTGAAGCGGTTGTGAAAGAAGTAGAAAGCGGAAACAACAACTTTAAACCATTATATGACTGGAACGCACCTGTAAAAGAAAAAATTGAGACAATAGCGAAAGAAATTTATGGCGCTGATGGAGTTGATTATTCTAAAAAAGCAGAATCAGGTTTAAAAAGAATTGCAGCATTAGGATTGGATAAATTACCAATTTGTATGGCAAAAACTCAGAAGTCATTTTCGGATAATGAAAGTTTACTTGGAAGACCTACAGGTTTTAGAGTAAGCGTAAGAGAATTTGAATTTGCAGTAGGAGCAGGATTCATTATTCCTATTTTAGGAAACATGATGCGTATGCCTGGTTTACCACCTACACCGGCTTCAGAAGGAATGACAATAGACAACGACGGTAAGATAGATGGTCTTTCCTAGTCGAGGGTAAAACCTAAAAAACATAAAGGTGTGTTGGAGAAATCTAACACACCTTTTTTTGTGCGGTTATGCCAAGTGTTTCAGCCCTTTAATTAATCAGACATAATTATATTAATAAATCTATAATTTTGAATGATGGAAAAGAGAAAATTCACCAAAGAAGAGAAACTTGCGATTATCAAAGAAGTTTCGGAACATGGGGTGAAATCAACTTTAGAAAAGCATAGCTTCTATGCGGCGAGTTATTATTCCTGGAAGAAAAAGTTGGATGATATGGGAGAGGAAGGCTTTACCCACGGGATCACTCCAGCTCAAATAAAACGTATTAGGGAATTAGAAAAAGAGAATAAATTGCTTAAGGGATTGAT
>JABSPQ010000062.1 GCA_013214205.1 Flavobacteriales bacterium | reverse complement strand
GAACACGTATTTGGTTTCATGGAGCAAAGCATGAATGATTTGATTTTAAGATCGGTGGGCATTGTAAGAGCAACAGGAATAATAGGGTTAATCAACTTAACCTACAACCTGTTTAGATACAAACAAGTTAAATAATAAAGATTAAGTCGCTGGTAGGCAAGTGATTGATGAAGAATTATTTCTGAGTTTTATCGTAAAATCAACACGTGATCACTAAATATATAAAGTGAAAATAAATGCAAATATCCCCCAATATGGGGGATAGAGATGGCAAAACAATAGCGTAATATTACTTCGTATTAAAATATAATACAGCAGTGGATTAAATGTGATTTTTAGAATCCACCTTTAGAATAATTTTCTGTTATTGAGAGTAAGACAACGTTATAAATTCATTGAATTAAATGATCTGGAGATGGATTCGGTTTTTAAATTTAGTCTGTTCTTTTTGAGTGCTGAATTCAAGTAATAAATGCAATTTTTGGGTTAAATAATAATGGCTAAGTTCTAATTAGCAGCATTGTTTTCTTGGTATTCAAAACCTGATGCGTCTTCCATTCCAACTTCTTGCTTTTTTCTAAGGGTGTTCATTAAAATATTTCTTGCCGTTCCGAATAGAAAGTAAAGGAGTGCATTCTTCTTTTGAATGGTGTCCCATGCTTGAAATGCCCTTAATATTGATTCACTAACCAAATCTTCATAGTTTGAAATCTGGTAAGTTCTGGCTTGACAAAAGCGTACGAAGTTTTCATGGATGGGCACGTATGCCGCCATAAATTCTTTTTGCTTTTGATCTTCTGCTAAACTCACTTAAATCTCGTTTCTATAAGTATGTACCTTAAGTGTTGAAAAGGTAACATGAATTTTGAAGTTTTTTTAAATTTTGATGGAAAGTTGTGGGTGGGCGGGGACAGGCAGGCTCTAATGCTCGTCATTTTGACTCACCCCAAACCCCTCTCTCCGACCCAAGGAGGTCGCAAAGAGGGGTCGCATTTCGTTGTGAATATGAGAATTGGATGATCTTTTTATCCTTGAGTAGTTGGATGTTGTTATGTGAATTGATTTGTCCTTTAGGGCAAATGCAACGATATGAAGAGTATAACGAATAAGTAGAAGAGAATAGGCAAGAAAGAAATACTGTATTAGAACACTGTGCTTTTGCATCGTCCTTCAGGGCGATGCACAGAGAAGAGACTAACTTGGTAAAACCATGTGTTTCTGAAAATGATATCCTAGCGGGAAGTAGCCATGTCTTTCGTAAAAGATATGTGATCGGGTGTTGCCTACGTATGAGTTTAATTCGAGTGTACGGCACTCATTAACGACAGCCCATTCTTCAATAAACTTTACAAATTGCTTGCCTAGTCCGTTTGATCTTTTGGCATTATCAATCACAAAATTATCGACCTCTAATTGTTTGCCCGAATAAAACTTAATGGTGATCCAGCCACTAGAAATTCCAACAAGGGTTTCATTTTCGTATAAACCAAAGCAGATATAATTGTCGAATTGAAACATCTTAGATTGTCTTTCTTCCAAGTTTTCGACAGATATTTTTTCGTTTAGCTGTTGGGCTAATGGAAGAATGTCTTTGATGGAAGATTCATCTAAGATTCGGAATTCAAGATTTGACATTTGGTTGGTTTAGTACAGTTCACGCATGGCAAGTTACTCATATTCTTATAACTGATCGAGCAATTTTTTTGCCGCCATACTTTCTTCATTCAAAGCTGTTGTGTGCGACATGTAGCCGCTTAATTCGGAGTGACCAAATTGAATTCGTCCGTAGCCTTGCTTCACAATATCTCTGGGTGCTGGCTTGCCATCTTTCCCAAAGAAAAACCCAGGTTGAGGAGCAACATAAGCATGTCCCCAGCGGTTTAAAATAATGCCAGCCACATCGCGCTCGGCATCGAATCCATAATCGGAAAACATGTCGGTCATTTGCTCTATAATCTCATTTTCGTATTCGGCATACGATTTACTTAAGAGTTCGTAACGGCCCATTTTGCCTTGCTCCTTAATAGGATGGCCAGAGTTAACAAAAGGCGCATAATAAGTCATCACAATTGGTTTATCGGGATCGAAAGGTTGTGCTGCATCACCTGTATCCATAGGTCGGCGAATAGAGAAAAAGTTTCCCATGCCCTTAAACCAACGACCAGTAGAAATTCCCAATTTATCCAAGAACCGCCAGTTTCGTACAGCTATGTTTACCACCAGCATAGGCCCATGATGAAATTCGTTGTAAGCTTCTTTAATAGGGACAGGCATGTCGTGCGAAATGTTTTTGGCAATCCAACCACCAATGCCCATCATAACCGTTTTGGCCTTTACTTTTTTTACTTTCCCATCTACATAATACGTTACGTTTACGAATTCATAATCCTCTGGCGTACCTTCATGTCTTACGTCAATGGCAGTAGAATTTAATCGAATGCTTATTGGATTCTCTGGCTTGTCGAGTTCCGAAAAGTTAATGGGATTGTTTAAGATCTCTTCAAAACCACGGCCTTCTGAGATGGCATTGGGAATTAAATATTTAACGATGTGTCTAAAGCTGCCCGAATTACCACCAGGGTAACTGTAAGCTCCAAGTCCGTCGTCGTCTATAGATTTATCGTAAGCATACCGACTGCTAGTGCCGGGCATATCAAGATTTTTTGCAGCGTAGGCAGAATAAACATCGCACCCAACTGCCCCCATTGAAATGGCCAATATCGGATCGAAATATTCGGTTACTTTCGGACTTAAGCCCATTACCTCTTCCAAAAGATACTTGTAACTCATACTGTCGAGCCAAGCGCCTACATCGTCGCCTTCGTAATATTCTTTTTTGTCGTCGAAAGCTTTATTTAAATCAGCCTTATATTCAGCCGACCAAGGCAACCTGTCTTCCCTTGGGTTTACAACCCATTTGGGATTGGCGTCTTTGCCTAAATAATAGCTAGTGTCGTATCGCTCTTCTTCCCAATAAACTCCGTAGAAATTCTCTAGGGCCGATTTTACTTTGGTTTTATTAGGGTCTTGTTTAACCGTTTTAAATTTGAATGGAAGGCCAGTTTTTCTATAGATCTCTCCTATTAACCCTTCCGCATCCTTGCTAGGTGGCCAAAATCATTTGATTCCTGAGCAGCATATAAATGGTAGCCGTCAACATCGAATTCGTTTTGTTTTGCTTCGCCTCCAAACACAGGGTTATTTTCGATAATCAAACACTTTTTTGTGTCGCCAAACTTTTCATGGAATTCATATGCCGCACCAATGCCCGAAAAGCCACCGCCGATAATAACCATGTCGTATTCCTCGCCAGTATCCTCGGTTTTTCCCATTAATCCCTTCGTAAAACCATCTCGTACTAAGTGGGCAGCATCTCTGGTAGAAGCCACGTTCCCATTGGAAATTGCATAATCGCCAACACCGCCGAAACCTTTCCATGGATCGTTAAAAACTCCAATGCGTTTATATGGGCCTTCGGGAGTGGCGCACGATTGAAGAAATGGAACGTTTAGTATGAGCATTCCGCCACCAACAGCAGCCAATGTGCCTCCGATAAAATCTCTTTGAGTTATGTTTGAACGGAGTTTTAATTTGGTTCTTTTTCTCAGACATTTTATTTGGGAATCTTAATTGGTTATTATCAAGTGATTATAAATATAGCCCAAAAACGGCGCATTGTTCTTACTCGAAATAAATATCTCCCCAGAACCCACGAGTGTTGTAACTTTGCACTATGAGCAACGATACTTTCGATCAATTAAAAATTTCTACGCCACTTCGCAATGCGATAGATGAACTTGGTTTTGTAACACCTACGCCAATTCAAAAAGAATCCTATTCGGTTATTTTATCGGGGCAAGATATGGTTGGAATTGCGCAGACAGGTACTGGTAAAACATTTGCCTATGTTATTCCAATTTTGCAACAGCTTTCATATTCGGAACAAACCAATCCCAAGGTTTTGATTCTTGTTCCAACTCGAGAGTTGGTTTTACAAGTGGTGCAAGAAATTAATAAACTGCTTACCTATATTACCATAAGGGCAATTGGTGTGTATGGCGGGGCAAACATTAATAATCAGCGAATGGCCTGTGCGCAAGGAGCCGATATTGTTGTTGGTACTCCAGGGCGATTATACGATTTGGTAATTAGTCGTTCGTTGAGCCTAAAAGCTGTTAAGCAAGTGGTGATTGATGAGGTGGATGTGATGCTCGATTTGGGTTTTGAGCTACAACTGGAAAGGATTTTTGAGCATTTGCCGTCTCAAAGGCAACACGTAATGTTTTCGGCAACGATGACAGATGAGGTGGATTATTTGATTGAAGATTATTTTAAATCACCAGTTAAAATTGCCATCAAATTAAGTGGTACACCTCTCGAAAATATTTCTCAGGAATCTTATTTTGTATCTAATTTCTATACCAAAATTAACTTGCTTGTTCACTTATTAAGCGATGCTGAAGAGTTTTCTAAAGTATTGGTATTTGTGTCTACAAAGAAGAGAGCAGATGTTCTTTTTGAACAACTAGATGAAGAACTTAATGGTGCATGCGCGCTAATACATGGTAACAAAACGCAAAATTACAGACTTAGATCTATCCAGCAATTTGAAGATGGCAGGAGTCGTATTTTATTGGCTACGGATGTTATAGCACGTGGTTTAGACTTGGATAAAATTTCGCATGTAATTAATTTCGACACACCTAATTTCCCCGAAAACTACATGCACCGAATTGGTAGAACGGGTAGGGCAGAGCAAAAAGGAAAGTCTATTTTGTTTTTTACGGAGAAGGAAGAATTCGACAAAGCAGATATTGAGGAACTGATGAATTATGAAATTCCTGAATTAGATTTTCCTGATGAGGTGAAGGAGAATTCGCAGTTGTTGGATGAAGAAAGACCTAACCAGCGAGCTAAGAGAAACCGTATTATGCATACGGAAGTGCTCAACGCAGCTTTCCATGAAAAGAGCGAGAAGAACCAAAAGACCAATCAAGGTGGATCGTATGCTAAGATTATTGCCGCTAAGTATAAGAAGCCGAAAAGGCGAGGCGATAAGATTCAGAATATGAATAGTAAGAAGAAGAAGTAGTAGGCGATCATTGTTATCCTTTTATCCTAACCTGAAGGATAGGGCAAAGGATACGGCAACATTTATTTCGTTGCAGTATTGCAATTGTTACATTGCCCATAAACGTTGTAAAATCATTTTGTTTGAGTTAGTTCTTTTTGCTTTTGTCCTTTAGGTCAAGGCGAAAAGAGATGTATTTCTAAAGGCAAAATCGCGAACAGAAATTAAAAATCATTTGTAACTAAATTATTTTGGTTACACTTGTAATTACAAATACCGGAAATACAAATGAAATTCGAAGACGAAATAAAACAAGTAACACCATTCCCCACGGAACAGCAAAAGGCGATTGTCAATTTGATGTACACGGGGAATATATTAGTTGATAGAAGTATTAAGATTTTAAAGCCGTTTAATATCAATGAGCAACACTACAATATTTTAAGAATTTTAAAAGGTCGACATCCAGAGGCAATGTGCCCAGGAGAGATTAAAGAAGTGTTGCTAAACAAGCGGGGAGACCTTACTAGGTTGCTCGACAAACTGGATAAGATGGGTGTTGTTGTTAGAGGCACCAACCCGGAGAATAGAAGAATGATCAACATTTTGTTGAACAATAAAGGAGTAAAATTGCTTGATAAGATTAAAGCGCAAATGGAAGTTTTAAGGATTCATGAAAAAAGTATTACAGAAAAAGAAGCAAAGCAGTTGAATACAATTTTAGATAAAATTAGAGGATAACGGTTTTTTCTAACTTAATATTCGTAATTACGAATAACGTTTAAACAAATAATATAGACAGAATCATGAGTAAAACATTAGCAATAGTAGGAAGCAATAACAAGGAATCGATAAACAAAAAGTTGGCTGTTTTGGCGCTAAGTAAATTAGATGGAGATTCGAATGAAATAATGGATTTGGTTGATTTGAATGCACCGATTTATTCACCTGATTTAGAAATGGCAAGTGGAGTTCCAGCAGAAATTAAAGCTGTGTTTGACAAACTAAGCGAGTACGATTCCATCATTTTAGCAACACCAGAACACAATGGTTATTTACCAGCAGTTTTTAAAAACTTACTCGATTGGTTGTCGCGTACCGACGGAAAGTTTATGCAAGGCAAACCAGTTTTGTTGTTGAGCACTTCACTAGGAGCACAAGCAGGAGCAAGATCTTTGGGGTCTTTAGAGCTATTTGATGAAGTATTTTAACGGAGATGTTAAGGCCACTAAAAGCCTGCCAAGTTTCTTTCAATTTTTCAACAAAGAAACAAACGAAATAACTGACGAACTAGAGCAAAAGAAATTAGAGAAAGTAGTAACTGCCTTTAAAGAGGCATCGAATTAATAATTAATAACCTGAGTTCGATTCTAAAAAAAACGCAATTAAATATCAACCTGTAGAATCTACACAATTATCTGTTTTTTAGAATCGAACTCAGGTTCGTATTAAAATATAATACAGCAGTGGATTAAATGTGATTTTTAGAACCCACCTATATATATAACCTTCATGGCCAGTAGGATCTAAAGCGTTTATTTTACCTGTCATAACGGTGAATTCAGTGTCTGTGCAATAAACAGTAGACTCTGGTTCATCAAAAATTAATGGGCAAGCGTCGCTCTCTGGTCCAACTTCAATTCCACCTTGGTCATTTAAGTATTTGACTTGAACTGTAATATTATATAGCAGTTCCTCAAGAGATGAAAAGTAAAGTCTGTTACTTCCTTGGTGTTGGATGATTGGTTCAAGTCCTCCCTGCGTATCATAAGTGTAAATATATAACCAGAATTGCCAGTTACACTTGCAGCGTTTATTCTGCCTGTCATAACGGTGTATTCGGTATCAGAGTAATAAACAGTTGAACAGTATTGACTTTGAGTTACAACGGCATTGGCTGTTGCATCACACCCATTATCATCTAGTACTTCAATCGTATAGTTGCCAGCAGGTAAATCGGTTGCGTTTTCAGTTGACGCAACTATTACTCCATTAGCGTTTGTCCAAGTATAGGTATAAGGTAGTACGCCACCAGAGACTGTTGTGCTTATTGATCCATTGCTTCCACATGCCTCAGTTGAAGATGTTGCTAAAATTAATGACTATGAAAAAACTACTTCCGTGCTGCTCGATGCAGTACAACCTATTTCCGTTGAAACAACGACAGAATATCTTCCTGTTCCATTGGTTGTTATTGTTTGGGTTGTTTGTGTGCCTGTAGGAGTTGTCCAAACAAAAGAGGCATAGTTTCCTGCGTCTAAAACAGTTGTTGCTCCGTCGCACAATAAAACTTCCTCTCCTAAGTTAGCAATTGGGAGGTCGTTAATTACAACTCTAAACTCCTTGATGTAAGAGAATCCATTATCATACCCAACCAAAACTTTATACTTACCCGATTCGGTAACGATCAATTCAGCATCGTTTGACACAGGATTAGTATCCCACTCAATGAAGTCGTATTCGCAACCAGCGTTCAAAACTCCTGTTTCGCAAAATGATTGTTCGGGAAATTTATATTTTTCAGGTTTGCCTTTTTCCTTTTTTGCTGGAGCAGCAAAATCCTCCATATAATTATTTTCGGCTAAACTCATTGTTGAGATTAAGAGAGCCACTACGGCAAAACATATTTTTTTCATAGTATTTATATTTATGGTTTAGTAAATATTTGGTTCTTAGACTTACTTGTTTAGAATCTGTATTGCTGTACGTGTTGATGATTTTGGTTTAATTTCTAGCAAGTTATGATGTTTGGCATCTAGGTGCAAGTACTTAAATGATAAGTGTTTGAATATTCAGATGAGTTGAAGTGAAGTGTAGATTCTTATCTTAAAGAAAAGAAGTGAGAATAAATTATGATTTCATTCTTAAGAAATTTCAGAGTGCTATTGTACAAGCTTAGGCATGGATAAGAATCTCATTTTTATCATATATATTTCTTGAGATTCCCGAGAATGACGGTTTTTTTTGATAATGCTAAATGCCAATATGCCTGAAAATAAACGAATCGTCATCCCGTCAACGCGCCATCGCAGATGGGGTGGAAGCGGGATCACTACAGCCGGAGGACCATAATAGGAGAGATCCTGCATCTTCACTCAACAAGTTGAGCCCGACGGACAGGATGACGAGCATGGGTGGGATTTCGTGTTTAAAATCAACTTTTCTCCAACAACCCAATCAAGCTATTCACATCCTCCACAGATGACTTTAACTGATCTATCACAGCTTGTTTATCCGTATTAGTAGAAAGGTTTTCCGTTAACTCATTTAGTCTGTTGCTAGATCTCCATGCAACGTGGCGGGCAAGCTCTGTTGAGGTTCCTGGTTGATCCCAACCAATGATGCTTTTAATGTTGTTGCCATCTTTAAGGTTTACATCGGCAGGCACAAAACTAATCACGACAGTAGTTCTTGTGGCTTGTTTAAACAAGCGCTGTGCACGGTGCACCACTTTGGCACCTTGCTGACAAACAACATCGCCTGCATTGCTTTTCTCAACAGTAACTACCTTATCGGCTGGTAAATCTGTTTGGAATCCAAGAGGTAATTTGTCGGGAGTAGTTTCGAAAATATCTGCGGCTTCTTTATCCGTTCCTCGGAAATACTGAAATCTTCCACCTTCAAAAGATGCTGGATCTTCTAACAAAATAATGCAATCGTAATCTATAGAATCAATGTGCCAGTTGTCGACAGCTTGTGTAATGTCTTCTGGTGCCATGTTGATGTACATTTGCATGTGTGGAATAGAGTGAGGCGCCAATTGAACACCTGCTGCTCTGCTCATTCGTTTAATCAACTCTGGACACCTAGCCAAGTCTTGTAAAAATTTCGATTTGTAAGTACAACCTCCAACCGCATTAGACGCTCTGTTTCCTGTATCTGGGTCTGTAGGTTGAATGGATTCTAAAATTTCTTTAATAGCCGCAATGCCTTTAGCAGACAATAAAGGGAACGGACCACCTACTGCCACTGGGCTAGGGAATGTTGCAATTTCCTCAGCGCTATAGCCAAAGTCTGCCAGCATATCCAATTTAATCTCAGGTTCTGTATCTTCTATAAGATGAATTGACGCGTCGTAAACAGGTTCGCTGTCGAGAACAGAGTATACATCTGGAGTGTCTTTTGGAAATTGAAGAGGTGCTGCGTTCATAATTTTAGATTAGTTTGTGTGGAAATTTGAAATTAGTTTATTGATTTGTTACCAGGCTCTAGGAATGGTTTCTACCCATTCTTTCTCCTTCAGAATTTTGCCATTTTCCATCACAGTTCTTTTGTACTTGTAGTAGTAATTTTTAACGTCGCTTGTTAACGTAAGTTGGCCTTTCAGTTTTAAAACTCTGTCGCCTTGTTCTACCGACACATTGTAGGTGCTTTCTACCACTTGCTCAGCAGGTTTGTCGTCGCTCAGTATGTAAATTAACGAATCGCTAGAGCTGTATATTCCCCATGGGTATTGGTAACTGGTAGAATTTGTTGCAATCAACTTAGTGGTTCTAGTTCTTGGGTTTCTAATAATTTCTTTGATCTCTGCATAGCCAGAATTCGTTTCGTAAGCCAACGATTTGTAGCCTTCTAACTTTGGTCCTGGTTCGGGTTTTGGAAACGGCTTTGCCATTGGCGTTGGATTTTTAAGCAATGGCAATTTCAATACCGAACTCACTTTAGCGTCTGTCCAAATGTTGGATGTCATTGGATATTGCGAAGGCCAAAACATAGGCCATTGTGCGTTGTTAATCGAGATTCGAATCTTATGTCCCTTTTCAAAAGTCCACGAAGCCACGTGCATTTCGATGTCTATTTCGTAGCGTTTGCCACTTACCAACTGAATTGGTTTAACCGACGATTCAACATGATTCGCATTAAAACCAGCACCCGTAATTAGCGTTACTTGTCCGTTTGGCGCAACGTCTGAGATCCGAACTATCCAATTGGCAGCAGGTGCATCAACCGATGTTTGCAAAACCAAGTAAGGCATTCCTACAATCTCCACATCATTCTTCATCGGTTCCGAATTGTACACTAAACTTTCCGCATCTGTCTTTTTTTGATCTGGTGCCCAATCGCCCCACCACATTACTGCGCCACTTCCTTCAATACCTGCAGTAGGGGTGTATTCTAAAGAATGTTTAAAGTCCGAAGGCTTATCTACCAACCCATAAGATGCATCCAAGTAAAGCATCGAGTCGGTTGTTTCGGGCCATTTGTCAGACGTGTACCAACTCCCTGGAATTTCTTCTAGATCGAAACCCGGCTCGTGATAATCTCTTTGGAAATAGTAAACCATAGGCTCGTCCATAATGCCCGTTTCTTTCCCCTTACACAATTGATCTAACCAACGTACTGCCATTTCTCTCCATTCAATTGAAGGCTCTGGATACGTGCTGTGTGGGAACGAATGATTCCAAGGACCCAATAAAGCCTTTACAGGCACATCGGCATTTTTAAGAATTTTCGGTACGATATCTCGGTAGCCATCGTAGTAGCCGCCAACTACAAAAACGGGTACATCGATTGAAGACCAGTCGCTGTTTAAGGAAGCTCTGTCCCAAAACGGGCCATCTGTTTGGTGGCGCTTGTAATGCAACAACCAAGGTTCGGTGTTGAATCGGTTTTCGTAATAATCGTCGTCTATTATAAAATCTGGCGAACCGGGTACAATGTTGTCTACATCCATCATTAACTCGTATGCATCTACGTGCATAATACCGTCCATAAAATGTACATCATCTTCGTAAATATCGTCGGTCGACATCATGGTGATGATTGTTTTTAATGCTGGTGGTTTGCGCATTGCCATGTGCAAGCCGTTGAAACCGCCCCACGAAATTCCGAACATGGCCACGCTGCCGTTACAATATGGTCGTTTGGATAACCAGTCGATTATTACCTCGCCGTCTAATTGTTCTTGCTCCGAATATTCGCCTTGTACTAATTTACCCTCACTACGTCCAGAACCTCTAATATCTACCCGAGCAAAGATGTATCCTCTATCCAAAAAATACGAGTACACGCTAAGTCGGCTCGCTCGTCCTTCGTCTTTTCTGTAAGGGATGTATTCTAAAATTACAGGCATTTTCTCGCCCTTATCTAGCTTGGTATTTATGTAAATGTCGGTAGCTAGTTTGGTGCCGTCTTTCATTTTAATCCAAACCTCTTCAATTTTATAGTCGCCAACGGTAAGGGTAGTTTGGGCAAACGAATTAATTGAAAACAGCATTGCACAAATAGCAATGAAGAAATATTTTGATAGGGAAAATGGTGTGCGATTTATCATGATAATTTAATTAAATACTGATCGAAGTCTGGTTACTCCATCCTTTATATCTGATTCGTTGTAGCTGGCAAAACTCAATCGAATGTAATCTTTAAGTCCGTTGTTACACGAGAATAATTCGCCTGCTTGAAATCCCGTTTGAAGCTCTTTGGCTTTTTCTTTTAGTTTGACGGTATCGGTTTCATCATTCATTTTTATCCAAAAGAAATAGCCTCCCCTCGGACAATACCATGTAGCAGTATCGCTGAAATGCTCTTGTAAGGTAGCTTCCATTATTTCTAACTTGGCTCGGTAGCTATCTTTTATTTCCTCGATGTGGTTGTCCATTAAACCTAAATCCATAGCGGATTTAACAATGAGGGAGGTGAAATGATTCGGACAGCCACCACTATTTATAACTCCTGCATGGCCTAGCTTTTCTATTATTTCTTCTGAAGATTGAATCCATCCCAATCTCAATCCTGGTGCCAGTATTTTTGAAAATGAACCGAGTGAAATAACGGTTCCACTGTCAATCATAGTTCCCAAAGCTTTGGGAGGTGTTTCGTAATAGTTGAGCATTTGGTACACTTCGTCGGCAACAATATAAAAACCATGTTCCTTGCTGAGTTCTACCAATCGCTTTCTTCTTTCGGCGCTTAAAGTTTGTCCACCGGGATTGTGAAAAGAAGGAATTGTGTAGAGTAGGGTCGGCTTGGTTTTTTTAAGTTCTTCTTCTAAACGGTCTATGCCCATGCCGTTTTCGTCGGTAGGAATTCCTACAATATTCAGGTGATTATCGTTGAAAATGCTTGCTGCTAAAAAGTAAGTAGGCTCTTCAACAAAAATGGTGTCGCCTGGCTTCGACAAATTAGAACAAACAAAATCGAGGGCTTGCGAATTACCAGATGAAAGGAAAAGTGTTTTTGGATCTACTGGCGTGTCGTATTGTTTGGTAAGAAAGGTTGCTAGTGACTCTCGAAAGCGATCGTCGCCAGCTGTTGCGCCGTAGTTTAAATCTTGAGATATGGCACTTTCGAAAAAGGCATTGGTTGCGGTTTGGATCAATTTCAACGGTAATAAATCCGAAGAGGGTTGCCCAATTCCTAGGTTAATTGTGCCGTCGTTTTTAACAGAATCGAAGGTGACTAATTTGCTCATTTGTTGGGAATAGTTTGAATGCGAATCTACAAAATTTAAGCTGTGGACGTATTAGGTTTTTATGTAGTAATTCAATTTGTTAAAACTACTACAAAGCCTTTGTAAACCAGCGGTTTGTTGATGAAATGATAATAATTAAGATCTTCATTTCTTTTCTCTTGTATCTAGCTGAATTGATACTGATTAGAAAATCAGATTTAGGCAATATTGTGTAGCTCATTTGCATCGTAATGCTTGATACGTATAGATATACGGGTAAATTCTTTGTATCTTTAGGTATGCTTTTACGAAGTGGGCACAATTTATTTAATATCTACCTCGCATTTATGCGCTTTATTCTTCTGTTTTTTGTTCTCATTTTCTCATTGACTGTTGGGGCGCAGGAAACAAAAATTAGCTATTTCGACGCTGCATGGAATAAAACGACGAAGCCTAGAGCAACCTATTACCGAGAAAGTATTAAGGAAGATAGAGCCTGGCAGGTTAAGGACTTTTACATATCTGGCCAACTTCAAATGGAAGGCACTTACAAGCCTAAGGACAAGAAGAACGGCTTCTTTACATTTTATCATAAAACAGGCGAGAAATTAACTGAGGGTATTTGTAAAGGAAATAAAAGAACTGGCGAATGGACTTATTGGTACAATATAGGAGAGGTTGAAAGAAAAGGAATGTATGCCAACGATTATGTGGTTGGCGAATGGTTGGAGTTTCATAAAAATGGGGAGCTAAGAGCTAAGGGCAGCTACACAAAAGGGCATAGGGATGGAGACTGGACTTGGTGGTACGACAACGGACAGATGAAAACAGAAGGCAGTTATAATATGGGCAAAAAAACGGGTGGTTGGAATGCTTTTTATAAGAATGGTGCTATTGATTTTATTGGCGTTTGCGAAAAAGGGAAGAAGGTGGATGAGTGGAAGTGGTATCACGAAAACGGACAGGTTAGCTCTAAAGAAATTTATGAAAATGACGAGGTTGTTAGTTTCGAAATGTGGAATAAAGGCGGAGAAAAAGAAGAGGGTAAATTGGGCAATATGCCAGATTTTGTAGATGGAATAAGCGCTTTAATGTATTACCTCGATGCGCATATTGTTTATCCTACAGCGGCAAAAAAGGACAAAATAACTGGGACAGTTTTGGTAGATTTTTTTGTGAGCGAAACGGGGGAGGTTGAAAGTGTAACTATTGCTTATGCAATTCATCCTTTGTTAGATGCAGAGGCGCTGCGTGTTGTTAAAACCATGCCTAATTGGCAAGTTGGCCGGCAACATAACCGTGTTACTCGAATGCTGTATGTGCTGCCAGTTTTCTTTGGACGAGATTTTAGATAGAAGGATCAGAATTTATAGCCTGCTGTTACTTGTAATCTCGTACAGTACCCAACCATACCTAAATCCGACCAAGTAAAGTTTTGATCCGACACGTATCTAATTTCGGTGTTGGTAATGTTTGATGCCATTAGATTAAGGTAAATACCGTTGCTCAAATTGGCTCTAATGTTGGCGTCTAATAGGAAGTACCCAGGGGCTGCTTCCGAAAACCTTTTGTTGGAAGAAATGTCCCAAGGAGACAACATCTCATCTACGTACCTGCCTTTAAGGGCCACCGACATAATCCCCTTAAAACGATAAGAGATTTTTAAATTGCCCAAAAATACTGGCGCCATGGCCATAGCAATGTCTTCTTGGTCTTCGGTAAAATAGGTGGTAACCTGATAGGCAGCACTTATTTCTGAAACAAGGTTTTTGGCGTAGTGCGCTTTCAAACTTAGTTCGCTTCCCCAAGTTCTCATCTGGCCTAAATTTTCGGCAAAAAAGCTGGCTGTATTGTTTTGGATTTTAACCTTTCTAACAACGAGGTTAGAAAGGTCGTTGCAATAAACACTTAAGTTACTGCTGTATTTGTTATTTAAAGTTGCCAAATAGATGGCTTCATATGTTGTTATTTCGGCATAAGTAAGTGCAGCTGCTCCATTGTATACAGAGCTTTGATTGGCATCGTAGCTGGCTCTCTTTTTAGATTGAGAGTAAATTAGTTTAACCATATTATTTTGATTGATAGAATATATCAAGACCGTTGCAAGGAGTATATTTCTCTAATTTCATACATTAAAGGTGCGTATTAAACACATGATATCCAGCTATTAAGTGTCTGGTCGTAAATCACCGACCCCTTTGGTGACAAGGTTTTTCGTTATGTTATTCACTTGAATATGTTTGTAAATCCGGACGTATTTAGCGCATTCATTGGAGTTTCGTGCTTATTTTAGATAAACATTCAAAAGCTATGAGAACAAAATTTGAACGAAATCCAGATTTATTCACTCTTGATATTCTATCGGCAGAATTTCCCAATAATTGCAGAGACGAAGCACCCAAATTATTAAAAGGACTTCAAGCAATTTTCATGAATAATGAGAT
>JABSPQ010000061.1 GCA_013214205.1 Flavobacteriales bacterium | reverse complement strand
CAGTGCAAAGCTGATTTTGTCCGTTTTAACAACTACTTTTAGAAACCTAAAGTATTACAAACCCAATTTACAGCACGCTTAAATCGCTTCTATTCGCTCCATATTTTAAGTAAATTGGAGGTTATTAGACGAACTGGCGTAAGTAAACATGTGCCCCGTATTGGCGTTGGTCCAACCGTTGTTCGAGAAATAAGCACTGTTACCAACCTCTTCTTCGATAGAGCTGGTTAAGGCAGCAATATTACCGTTAAACAAATCTGTTGATCCTTGCAAGTAATATTCGTTCGTAGTAGTTGATGTCACGGTACTGCTGTTTCTTGAGAAGTCTCCCTCAAAGTATTGCACTACAAAGCTGAACTCATCAGGCGAGAAACCATTGTTTTCTCCATCCAATATATTTCCTGCACCATCTTTTAGGTCTGTAGAATTATAAGCTTTTACATCTGGACTGTTGATGCCTTTTAACCAACCTCGGATGGTATAGATATAATCTGTGGCTTGCACAAGATCTTCTCCTAGCTCAGCTCTTTCTAAAGGTCCGTGTTTATAGTAATTGTAAGTCACATCTTTATCCCAGACAATTCCATCGGAGGATACACGGGCACAAGTAATTCTATTTTCTTGGTCATATTCATAACGGTGATAGAATTCATCTACTCTGCCTTTATTTAGAATTACTTCCTTCACATTACTCGTTAATAGGTCGTACTGGTATTCTACAGTAGCCTGCCCAATTCCTGGAAGCTCTTGAACCACCCATTGCACATTGCCATGTGGGTCGTAACTGAAATAAGTAGTCACTTCTGGTCCACCTCCAGCTGAGGTACCATAGTTTTTGTGAACTATTTTACTAATTCTGTTTCTTAAATATTTCTGAGCATTTCCTTGATAGCTCACATTCTGAGGTGTAGAATAGGTAGTAAAGGTTTGCTACGCTACTTTGCAAGTTATAGAAAGTTAATTGCCGCAAGCGGCCGTCACTTTTTCTTGTTTTGTTTCTTTGTCTCGGCGTACCTCTTTTTAATTAGGCCTTTAACAATTACAGATGCTAAATCGTTAAAAGTTTGGTCGTATTCACTTAACTCTATCCCCTGCTTACTACTCTTATCTTTTAACTCGCTCGATAATTTTGACGCAATTATCGCTGTACTGATGCTACCCAAATTTTGATGTACATCAACAGCTAATTTCAACACATTGTCTTCAATTTCAGAATCTGTAAGCTTTCGAAAACTTATTGATTTTACTTTCCCATTCAATTTACTCTCGAACTCCGCTATAATACTTTCTGGACTATTAAATTTTGCCTTGATTTTTTGATTAACCAAATCCGCCAATTCTTCATCCGTATATTTTTTCATACTGCCTCTATAATTTTCACAATGCAAATTTAACAAAACACCGTATGCCTACGCCGTATTGGCTATATAAATAATATGGATTTTGTTTCTGACGAAATCCATGCAACAACCTGCTGCTTATTTTAGAATGTATCGAGAATAAAAAAGACAAACAGGCTTGGTTATATTTCGTTATTTCGCATGGTATGGATTTAGTCACACAGATGGTTTTGGGGGCTTCGGTAGGAGAAGCCACATTAGGTAAGAAAGTCGGTAACAAAGGGATCCTTTGGGGAACTGTAGCCGGACTTATTCCGGATTTAGATGTGACCGCAAGTTTATTTACGGACACTTTAACGAGTATTGAACTGCACCGAGGCTTTAGCCATTCTATTTTATTCAGCTTGTTACTTGCTCCCTTGCTAGGGTGGCTAATATCCAAGATTCATAAAAATGAAGCAGCAACCTGGCGAAACTGGACGCTTTTAATGTTTTTGGGATTGGTTACTCATCCTTTGCTAGACTGCCATACCAACTGGGGAACGCAATTGTTTTGGCCATTTGAAATTCGAATTTCTTTCGCGAATATATTTGTAATAGATCCTATTTACACCTTGCCATTTTTAACCTTTCTCATTTTAGCAATGATTCGAAAAAGGACCGATCCTAAAAGAAGGTTTTATAACCGCATGGGACTTATTATAAGTTCAACATACCTTGTTATAACCATCGCATTTAAGTTGATGGCGCTAAACGTTTTCGAAAAAAGCCTTGAACGGCAAGGGATTGAATATACCGACATTCAAACAAAACCAACTCCTCTTAACAGTATTCTGTGGGGAGCAACGGTAGAAACTGGTGATGAATACTTAATTGGTTACTATTCATTTTTTGATAGTTCGACGGAAGTGAAGTTTAAACATTTCAAAAAAAACCACGAACTATTGGGAGCTATTTCCGAGGAAGATAATTGCAAAAGGTTGGTTAAAATTTCGCAAGGCTGGTATACCATCGAGAAAAAACAAGACACCGTTATTTTTAATGACTTACGTTTTGGTGAATTAAAACCATTCGAAGAAAATAGCGATTTTTCGTTCAGCTACTTTCTTAAATATGAGAACGAGGATTTAACCGTAACAGAAAGGCCCAAAGCTATTAAAGACGGAGAAAAAATATTAGGAAAATTATGGAAAAGGTTAAAGGGAAATTAGAAGAAATCTATCAAGACTTATGTTTTAAACTCTTACAACAAACTTCATAAAAACCAACCAAACCAATGCAACTACCCAATAATACCAAGCGTTTCAGAGGTGGTCACAATATGTGACCACCTCGACTATCGTTACTTTTTGTTTTTCTTGTAGCCAACCAAAATGCATTCCGGTTAGCATTACAATAAATAAGCGGTATCTCGTTTTTATAAATGGCAAAGAGTTACCTTTTCTACTTGTAAGACATATAAATAGAACACAAAGCATGAATTTGAAAATAAATATATTATTAATTTTCATCTCCATATTCTCATTATCAGCTAATTCACAAAACTGCTCCCCCTCTACTCCCAATTTAATTATCAACGGAGAAATAGAAGGCCTATCCGAATGTCCTATTCAGTGGCAAGAGAATAGTACAGATACTTTAATTCCGGGATGGCCTATTCCTCCCAAAATTGTAGATGGTTCTTACGATACCTATCTGTCGGATGGATCGTGTACGGGGTATAAACGTAAAGGGAACCAGCAAGCAGAAATTGGTCATGCCGCAATTGGTTGCCTAGGAAATACTTTTGTAGGTGGTGAGCACGGTAGGTATTGGATGGAATATATTGGTTTTAACACAACGGAGCCGTTGATTGCCGGCACAGAATATTGCATTAACTGGTGGATGACGGATGTGAGTATTAATGGTACTGATTTAAGTGAATGGCACCCTGATGCTATCTTTGACTCTGAAGAAATCTTCTTCTACGGACATGCAACCAATGCTGCCACTGTTGTTGGTTTAGGTGGAAATAACTGTCCCACATTTCTTGGTTCGGAAGAACTTGGAGGCATTTCTTATGAACCTCAAAACACTGGTGAATGGACCAATCATTGTTATTGTTTTACACCTACCACAAATGTTATTAGTATGCAAGTTGGATTAAGTTGTAAATCATTGGCAATTGGTGAATGGGAATACGGAGTTCCTGTACCCTACCTTTCCTATGATAATTTTCACTTATCTACATTTGATTGCTCCAACTTAAACTTAGGACTACAAGAAAAGGTGCTCAATGAAGGTTCCGTATTTATATCCCCCAATCCATGCAATGGATCATTCACCGTTAATTTTGGAGCTACATTAAATAAAGTAACCATAACTGTTGAAGATTTAAATAGGGCTTGATGAAAAAGTCAGGCTTGTTTGTACAACGAAATGGGTTGAAATTTGTTTAAGGTGTGTTTGAATTCAAGATTTAGAATATGCCACAATTTTATTATTTCAGAAAAAGCACCAGAAGGGGTAAGCTTTT
>JABSPQ010000060.1 GCA_013214205.1 Flavobacteriales bacterium | reverse complement strand
TAATCTGTTTAGCTTAGATAAACTAAAAGTTACTTTACGAATTACAAGGACAGACAGCCCAAGTCCTATCTACAACATTCGCCAAAGTAACTTAGATCTTTACAACGACGATCAGGTAGAGAAATTTATAAGAAAAGTAGGGGAGCGATTAGATCTAGGCACCTTAGAAATACGTGTAACCATGTCGCATCTGATAAATGAGTTAGAGCAGTACAGATTAAAATCGGTAGAATCCCAAAAGCCAAACAAGCCGAAAGAAAAGGAGCTATCAGAGAGACGAAAACAACAAGTAATAGATTTTTTAAAATCGAAAGATCTACTGCTAAAGACAAACAAGCTTATCGGTAGATCTGGCATGGTTGGCGAAGAAAGCAACAGGCTTTTGATGTATCTGGTATTTACATCCAGATTACGAGAACAGCCTTTGCATGTTATCAGTTTAGGAGCAAGCGGAACAGGCAAAACCTACCTGCAAGAAAAAATAAGCGAACTCATACCGCAAGAACATAAACTAGAAATCACAGCACTTTCAGAAAATGCACTCTACTATTTTGATAGAACAGAATTAAAAAACAAACTGGTATTAATAGAAGACCTAGACGGGGCACAAGATGAAAAGATAATGTATGCAATCAGAGAGTTAATGAGTAAGAAACGAATCAGTAAAACCATCCCGATCAAAGATGCCAAAGGCAATCTAAAAACGGTAACCCTTCAAGTAGAAGGTCCTATCTGCTTAGCAGGAACAACTACCAAGGAACGTATTTATGAAGATAATGCAAACAGAAGTTTACTGATCTATTTAGATAACAGCAAAGCCCATAAAAACCAAATTATGGAATACCAGCAAAACCTATCAGCAGGCACAATTAATAAAGCCAAAGAAGCAGAAATAAAAACCTTTTTACAAGATGTTCAATTAATGTTAGAGCCAGTAAAAGTTAGAAATCCTTATGCTGCAAAACTCAATATTCCCGATACCGTTTTTAAGCCACTGCGAACCAATATGCATTATCTAAGTTTTATTGAAACAGTTACTTTTTATCACCAATATCAAAGGGAGTCGAAGGTCGACACCCAAACAGGAGAAAGATATATTGAGACCACACTTGAAGATATTGAACAAGCCAACAAACTATTAAAAGATGTGCTGCTGGCCAAGAGTGATGAACTAACCAAAGCGTGTAGAGATTTTTTAGAGTTACTAAAAAATCATGCGACTAAAAACGAGAAGCCAAGCTTTTACAGTAAAGAGATTAGAGAAGCTTACCGCTTTGCGCCAACCACATTAAACCGTCATTTATTAGAACTTACTCGCTACGGTTATTTAAAGATCATTGGAGGCAACAGAGCCAGAGGATATGAATACGAATTGATTAACTCAGAAGAATATCAAGCTTTAAAAGACAACATACAAACCGCATTAGATGAAGCTTTGGAGGATATCAAAAAAGAAATGAGTAGCCCAGTAAACCAGAGTAGCCCAGTAGAGTTAGTGGGCAACTGAATCTCAAGTATATCAATGAATTAGGGAGGTATCCCACTAAAAACTCAAAATGCAAGGCACCCCCTCTAAAATAGAAGACTTTACAAACTGGTTAACTCGTTTAGGTTATGCAGACACCACCATAAAAAGCTACACAAGGTTATTAGAAAACTTCTTCAATTATCTACAAGGAGAACCACCAAGCCAACAAAAGATAGAAGCTTTTAATAACCATCTACATCAAACAAAAATTAGTAGGCAATACATATCAGCACATATCAATGTAATTAACCGATACAGTGAATTTTTAGAGTTAACCACCAAAGAGAAATTAACCGTAGGTAAAATATTGGTAGAAAAAGAAATCACAACTGAGAGAACCATTTTTACCCAATTAGAAATTGGGTCTCTTTTTTGTTCAGCTGATGGGCACGGTCCAAGCGATTTATTCGACAGGGCAATGCTAAGCTTGTATTATGGTTGTGGTTTAAGAAGTAAAGAAGGGATCAATTTAGTACCCCAAGAAGTAGACTTCAACAAAGGTTTATTGTATGTGAAACCGAGTAAGAATTACAGTAGTAGATACGTTCCAATGTCGCAAGGAGTCGTAGCAGACATTAAAGATTATATAAATTATGCACGTAGTATTATCAACCCTAATAGCAAGTATTTATTAGTCGGTAGACATCAACCCAAAGTAAATGGACATTACTTAAATACAAGATTAAAAAGGCTCCAAAGAACAGCAGGAATTACTAAAAAGGCTAGCCTGCATAGCTTGCGCCATAGCATAGCTACCCATTTATTGCAGCAGGGCATGGAGCTAGAATACATCGGTAATTTTTTGGGTCATAAACGCCTAGATAGTACTCAGGTTTATGTGAGAATTAATGAAGAACTGATGTACAATAAACACTAATTTTTTTCAATTGAATACAAATGAAAGGCTTTGGAGTTTGGCTTACAGAACGTTATTACAGCGAAAAATGTATCAAAGATTTTTTAATGCGAATTGGTTTGTTTTTAGGATGGTTACAGCTTCAAAAACTAACCTTAGAAACTATCGATTACAAAGACTTATTGAACTACATCGGACATCTGCAGAACCAAGAAAAATCAAAGACGAGTATCAATACAACACTTAGATCCATAGAGCATTACTACACTTTTTTACAAATCAAAAACATCGCTTTAAATGTGAGACTAAGAGGGATCTACCAAGAACAAATTTTACTACTTACAGAAGACGAGTTAAACTCGATTTATGACAATTACCAAAACACCACCAAGCACGGCTATTTTAAGTACTCCAACAAACTGATTTTAGGATTAATGATTTATCAAGGACTGGACAAACAAGATATTATGAACTTGGAATTAAATGATGTTGATTTAGAAAAAGGAG